>JANNDD010000832.1:0-4610 GCA_031387365.1 Armatimonas sp.
ACGGCACAGCGGCGAGCAGTGCCGCAAAAATCAACCACAAACGCATAGGCTATTGTACACAATTTCGACGCTTAGCTCAGCTCTTTTTCGGCCTCGGCGATCAGCGCGATCTCTTCCTCGGGGGCGTGGGCCACGAGGCGATGGCGACTGTAGAACCAGTAGTAGGCAAACATCACGGCAATAAAGACCGCGGTACCGATCACACCGGGCTGCAGGTCTGGGTTGGCAAAAGTGGCGAGCAGGCAGATAACGGCAAGAACCAGGCCGACCCCTGCACCAAAAGTCCCGAGAGGGCTCTTGTAGGGGCGTGGCAGCTCAGGCCGGGATTTTGCCAGCTTGAGGTAGGCAATCAGAACAATCACATAGGAGATCACGGAGCCAAAGACCGCCATGTTGAGCAGCGCCGCCCCAACATTGGCCTTGAAGCTACTGATCAGGACACACATCCCAAAGCCCACTACAGCCCCGACGGTCAGCGCACGGTGCGGCGTGTGGTAGCGGCTCACCACGGAGAGGCCACGCGGCAGGTAGCCCGCCCGTGAGAGGGCAAAAAGCAGCCGTCCGTAGGCGTAGATAATGGCATGGAAGCTCGCGATAAGCCCTGTGACGGAGATCAGGCTCAGCACCGTGGTTGTCGCCTTCCCGCCAAACGCTACGGTAAAGCCAAGATTGAGCGGCGCATCAGTGGCCGCAACTGCCAGCGCTCCCCCAGGAATCGCGGAGTTGATCACCAGGGTCAGAAGCGCGAGCCCCAGGAGCGTAAAAATCCCCAGGATCAGCGCCCGGGGCATGTCCCGAACCACATCATGACTCTCCTCGGCGGCCAAGGGAAGCTGCTCGATGGCCAGAAAAAACCAGATCGCAAAAGGCAGCGCAGCAAAAATACCGTAGAGTCCCTTGGGCAAAAACGCGCTCTGGCCAGAATCGGGCGGGATATTGAGCGCGTCGGCGTAGTGGAACGAGCCCGTTGCTAGCACGCCCACAAAAAATACTAAAAGCGCACTCACGGCCAGCAGCGTAATGATCAGCGAGATTCGAAACGTCAGCGCAGTGCCCCGGATATTGATGCCCACAAAGAGCGCATAGAATCCCAGCCACCAGCCCCAGTCGGGGATGCCGGGGACGAGTGCCTTGAGGTAGCCCGCGATCCCCACCACGACCACGGCGGGGGTGACGACATACTCGATAATATCCGTGACCCCGTTGAGATAGGCCACGCCCGGCCCAAAGGCGCTCCGAGTGAAGGAGTAGAAGCCGCCCGCGTGGGGCAGTGCCGTCGAGAGCTCGGCGATGCAAAGCACGAGGCAAAAGTACATCACGGCGGCGATCAGTGTGGCGATCAGTAAGCCGCCAAAGCCGCCCGCCGTGAGCCCGTACTGCCAGCCAAAGAAATCGCCCGAGATCACGGCCCCGACCCCCAGCGCCCAGAGCATCCCCCAGCCTGCACTCTTCCTCAGCCGCCGCGACTCTAAATAGCCGTCCTCCACCGCGACATAGCTGCCACTCCCCGCCCGTTTGGGTACACTCTCATCGTTCATGCGGGCATTATGCCTGAAAACTAACCGCTTGGAGCCGACTCCCGAGCAGCATTCCAGTAGCCCCAGGCGGCACGAGTAAAAGCATCTGCCTGCTCCGTGGAGTCAAAGGCAGACTTTGGGACGATATGGGCGGCGTTCCTGGTAAGAAAGAGAAACAAGTGGGTGGGAGTTTCCACCAAATCATGGAGAGTATCCCAGCGCTGGCGACTCTCCCCGTGATTCCCCTCGGTAAAAAATCCCTCGGGTGCAAGCCACGCTGTGACATCGTCTTGTATCTCACGGAGTAGCTCCGCCTGTTGCTTTTTTTGTTGACGCATAAAAAAGAGGAAAATGGGTAAAGCAATTATTGCTACAGCCAGTGGTGGAAGAAACGTGGGGAAAAGAGGAGTGCGAGATGTATGGCGGATGTAGCCAGGACGTGGGGCATGAGAACCCGACCAAAGCGCGAGCCCAACCAAGAGAATCATACAAATAACAACAGAGCCAACGATCCAGCGATCATGAGGAGTGGTCTTTTTCTCACCTATTTTCTGGAGAGCCTGATAGTCATCTAGTGTGAGTTGGTAGGTAATACGATGAGCATTTTCCATGTGATAATTATGCCCTGGGTTTTAGCAAAAGACAAAAAAATTCCGATAAAGTAATATGAACACTATTTCTTCACTCTCTCCTCTAGATATTGGCACGAAGTTTCACCGCGTCGTGATTCTGACGGGCGCAGGCGTTTCGGTGGCGTCGGGGTTGCCGACGTACCGTGGGCCGGGCGGGCTGTGGGAGAACGAGGAGCTGGCGAAGATTGTCCATGCGGAGAGCATCCCGACACGCCTGCCCGAGCTCTGGAAGCTCTACTCGGAGCGGCGGGCAACCGCGCTCTCCGTGGGGCCGAACGCGGCGCACCGGGCGATTGCCGATGCCCAGACGCGCTGGCCGGGGCAGGTGTTTGTGATCACGCAGAATGTGGATAACTTGCATCAGCGCGCAGGGAGTGAGAACGTCATTGAGCTACACGGCTCTGGCTTTCGGACGCGCTGCACGAAATGCAGCCTCGCGCCATTTTTCGACGAAGCCTCCTACGAAGGCGGCACACCGCTCTGCCCGGCGTGCGGCGCACCCCTGCGTCCGGATGTCGTGCTCTTTGGCGAGATCCTCCCCGAGCAGGCGATTGAGCAGGCCACTGCGGCGCTACGCGGCTGTGATCTCTTTCTCGTGGTCGGCACGAGCAGTGTGGTAATTCCCGCCGCGTACTTACTTCTGGATGCGCGCGCTGCCGGAGCGCACTGCGTCTCAGTCAATATCGAGCCGTCGCGCCACGAGAACCCGTATCTGCACGACGAGTTCATCGGAAAGGCCGAGGAGCTATTGCCGGTGCTCTTGGCCGCGTAAGTGCCGCCGGTTGAAAACCGGCGTCTCCAATGGCACTACGTGCCGCAAAGCCCGTGCCAGGCTACCGAATTTATTTCCCCAGCCCGGCACAGGCTTTGCGGCGGAACGCCACCCCGACGCCTAATTCCATTGGGCGGTATGCTTCCCGCTCTCCAGTGCCTTTGTCGCACCACCGGGTAGGTGCAGGGTGGCGGTGCAGCCGATGGGAATCTCGACGGTGAGGGCGACTTTCCCGGCTTGCCGCTTCCACTCCACTTTAATCGGGCCACGGAGCGATCTGTAGCTGGCCCTGACGGAGCTCAGCCCGGCCACAAACTGAGGCCGCAGCTCGATCTTATCGAAGCCGATGGCATCTTCGGCGGGCTGGATTCCGGCGAGCCAGGCGAAGAACCACGCGCTGATCGAGCCGAACATCGGGTGGTTGTGCGAGAACGTGTTGTCCGAGAAGTCCCAGTGCTCCCAGAGTGTGGTCGCACCGCCCGCAAGCATCGCGCCCCACGAGGGCACGGTCTTTTTCGTGGCAAAAGTGAAGGCGGCATCGGCGTGGCCCAGGCGCGAGAGGGAGTCAAACATAAACTTGGTGCCGTAGATTCCCGTGGTCAGGTGGCCATTGTGGGCTTGCAAGTCGGCGAGCAGGCGGTCCAGTGTGCGCTGCTGCGCGGCTTGATCGAGCTTACCGTACTCCAGCGCGTAGGCTAGGCAGGCCTGGATAGGCGGTGCATCCGGGAAGGCACGCTGGTAGGCGGCGGTAGTTGTCTGTGCAAGAGAGCGCCACTTTGTGGCGTCGCTGCGCTTGCCCAGGGTCGTCGCCAGCTTCTCCGCCAGCCGGGCACACTCAGCGTAGAGCAGCGGCAGGGTTGCCTCCGTCGGGCTCCCCACCCGCGCTTCGTGGTCCGTGAGGCCCTTCTTGGCATCGGTGCCCTCCAGCCAGCGGGCAGTGGCGGCGTAGTGTTCCTCGATGAGTTTTTTATCGCCGTAGTAGCGCAACAGCTCCACTTGCAGCAAGGGCAACGCCATCGGCCAGCCTACCCCACAGTAGTGGATCCCCACATACGGCGCGGTATCCGGCAGGGAACCGTCGGGGCGGGCAGCGTCCACATAATCCGTGACAATCTTTCCGTAGAGAGCCGCCATGTCGAAGTTGTAGAGAAACGCATCGCGGGTGGCCACAATATCGCCACCGTAGCCGAACTTCTCGCGGTGGGGACAGTCGGACTGGACAGAGAAGAGATTGGAGAGAAACGTCCGACGCGTGATCTCTTGAATCTGGTTGAGCAGCGGCTCGGAGCAAGAAAACTCCCCCGCGCTCTCCACCGAAGCGGCCATGGACTGGACAACAATGACGGGCTTTTCGGTTGGCCCACTCACCTCCACATAACGAAAACCCCGGAAGACAAAGTGTGTCTGGAAGGTCTCCTCAGCTCCCCCTGCACAGATAAACGTGTCCTCTTGGATAGCAGGAATATGGGGGCGCTCGCTGTCTTTGGGCGCACCATGGCGCTCTTTCGTCCCTCCCTTGATCTGTCCACAGACACCCGTCATCGGATTGAGGGTGCCATCTTTATTGAGGAGCTCCCCGTACCGTAGAGCAATCTTCTGTCCTGGCTTTGTGTTCTTTAGTGTCAGCCGTACCCGCCCGGACTGATTCACCCCCGCATCGAGCAAAAACACGCCCGGTTTGAGCTCGGA
>JANNDD010000952.1:0-5353 GCA_031387365.1 Armatimonas sp.
GGGCCGGACTTGAACCGGCATCCTACGCCTCTGAAGGGCGCCGTTCTTCCGCTTGAACTACCGCTTTCCACGCCCATTGTACCGTCGCCAGAACTCCAGGACATTGTGGGCTTTTTGTCGAAGGCCACGAACCGTACCAGGATCGTCTGCCAGTACCCAGAACAAAACCCTCACCTCTGGGTTTGCTTGATATTTCAGAGTTTCGATTGCTTGCTGTACTATCTCTAAGTCATCGTTGAAGAGCTGGCGGGACTGGATTTCAAAGATCTCTTTTGAAACTGGAAGCGAGTTGTACATTGGATGAGTTTTTGGGTAAAGAAACTTAGTCCAATATTTTCGTCTTTCAATCCGCCTCTCATACTGGCCTAACCAGTGGGTAGCTTTCTCCTGTGATGTTGTGTTTTGAAGGAAGACGAGAGCCTCTTTTGCTGAGGGAGCGTCCATGAGGGCTAGTACTTGAAACAATAGATCAGGAGCTCGCGGAGAAGACTGAAGTGCTTCGATAATAAGTGGTACTGCCATTTCACCAAACTCTCCAACAGCTCGTTGCAAACCTGAACAGGCGAGAGAACGGTGCCTCACACTGGCTAAATCAAAACCTGCTAGGGCACTAACAAGCTTCGATAGGCCAGGCAAAAAGTGGGCTCTTCCAATAGCTTCCCAGACTGCGACTTGATCTTCGGCTGAGAGTGCCTCTAGATTTGCCTCACACGCTGCCGTGTTGTACCAAAGATACGCTGGCAGGTGGTAACGGAGCCGAAACTGAGGGTCAAGGAGATTTTGTTTGTCCTGAAGGAGAATGCAAGCACTTCGTCGCACACGTGGCCAGGGATCGTCGAGGGCTTCGAGGAGGGTGGCTTCCGATTCTTTGGGAAAGTAGCGCACAAGGGCTTGGAGGGCGGCGACTCGTCCGGGGGGATTCTCTTTTGCCGCCGTAAAAGCTCCCTGAAGCGCCGCAAGCCCCTTCTCACCGAGCTGCCCGAGGCGCTGTGCCGCGAGGTGCCGAATCGCTGTTTCTTCGTAGACATCGTCGATGACGGCACGTAGCTCTTCGACAGTTACGAGGGCCAGGACGCGAGAGCGGGCATCAGCGAGCGAGCAGTTCATAATTACAACGTCGGAACGGGGTAGGTAAGAATAGCCTGATCCTCTGTAACCAGCATCAGGTCGTGGTGTAAGGCTTGGCTAATGAGCATTCGATCAAAAGGGTCACGGTGCAGGTCAGGGAGTTGTACCAACTTCTCCACACATGCTTCCTCAAGCGGTAGCGGTGCAATGGCATGAAGCTCCCGTTGAGCCGGTAGAAATACCTCGGGGGATTGTGGGAGTGGGAGCTTACCTAGCTTGTATTTGATCGTGATCTCCCAGACAGATACAGCGCCCAGGAAAACTTCATTGTTCCCATCTTCGATCGCAAGCCGCGCTTTTGTGGAGAGCTGTGGATCATTGGTGATGAGCCAGAGAAAAATATGCGTGTCGAGTAGGAGGTTCATTTGCCCTCAAATGCATCCAGAACCTCGTCGGGGAGTGGATCGTTAAAGTCTGCGGGAACGACAAACTGACCCTCGGCCAAGCCAATAGGACGTTTTGCGGGGCGGGGAAGGGCTATCTGTGCCTCGTCCTTTAGGCTGTTCAAGATCAGTGTGGCTAGCTCCAACCGCTCCTCATGAGAGAGCTGTTTAATCTCGTTACCGTAGCGCTCGACAATGTTAACCATTTGGGAAATAGTTCCTCCATTTCATCGTCCTGCCTACTCAGATTGCTCAAAGTAGTCTTGATCAATTCGTTTGATGACATAGGTGTCTTGAACCCCAACTCCAAGGTTGTACTCGATCATCAATGAGGCCAGACGCGTGCCGTCAATTAGAATAATCTTATATGTAGGATTGGTTTTTGCTGCCTTCTTTGCTGGGTCTGTAAATCCTGAAGTGGTTAGTAATACCCCCTTTGTTGCACCCTTGCCAACGAGACTCCCAATAAAGCTTTGAAGTGTTTCACTGCCTACATTTCCCTTCCATCGTTTCGCTTGAAGGTAGATGACATCTAACCCTAGAGGGTCTGCGTTGATGATTCCGTCAATTCCTTCATCGCCAGATTTACCCGTGATTTCTCCTGCACCTTCTTGAGGGCCACCATAACCCATTGCGAGCATCAAATCTACAACAAGCTTCTCGAAGCGACTTGGGTTCATTTGCTTGACTGTATCAAGCAGGTCAGACGAAAGCTTTTCATTCATCTCTTGCCAGATACGCTGAAGAGTTTCTTCAGGGGTTTCCAAGGATAAGATTGGTGTCGGAGAAGCGATGACAGTTAGGGTTTTCGTTTTGTTTTTGTAAGCGACGAACTCAGGGAACTGTGCGAGAAACTTCCCATCAATCTTTACTGGAGGATTGTTGAGAACTTTGGAACCCTGGTGTGTGATCTTGACCAAACCTTTGCTGGGGGATTCAACTAGGCCAGCCTGCTTCAAGTAAGACTTTGCCCAGCCAACTCTATTTACGTAGGTTGGTTGACCTGTGAGTCCCACTTTTTCTTTTTCTGCATCGGTGAGTCTAAACTCTTCTGCCAACTCTTCGCAGACGACCTTGAATGACTTCGGAGCAGTAGCGACGCATTTCAGGAGCGGCAACATAAATGTCTGATAGTCTGGGACAGGCATGGCGGTATTTTACTCCACCCAGGCTTTCTGGTGGCCGCCGCCGAGCATTCTTCGGACTTGCTCGATCAGGCCCTCGTCGGGGTCCACGAGAATCGGGGTTTTGATGAGATACTCACCGCTGGGGGTCTCGGCGTGCACCACTAAGGGCGAGCCGCCGTCTTTGCTGGTGAACATCTCTTTGACCATGTGCAGGAGCGTGCGGTTGTTGGGGTCAATGCGCACATGAACCGTGCGGGGGCGGGCATCGGCGGCCATGGCGTTCTCGACAATCCGCTCGATCTTGTCGGCGATCAGCTCGATCTGGACGTTCTTATCAGCGGCGGCGGGTTCCGCGCCTTCTTCTGCCACGTCACTCTTTAAGATGCGCTCCCGGTGCTGGGCGCGGCCAATGATCGCGACCACGGAGTTGACGATGCAGTACTTGCCCCACTCGGCGGCGCACTTGGGAAAGAGCGTCACGCTCACCGAGCCGGTGGTGTCCTCCAGCGTCACAAAGAGCATCGCGCTGCCGGTCTTGGTGTACTTGGTGCGCACTTCCGTGATCATCCCGCCCACGGTCACCTGCTGATTGGGCGTGCTCTCGCTGATCTGATCCGCGCGCCACGCGCGCCACTTGCGGCGCAGCTCCGGCTCGAAGGGCTTGACAGGGTGTTCGGTGAGGTAGAGGCCGAGCAGCTCTTTTTCCCAACCCAGCCAGACCCCGCGTGGGTGATCCGGCACATTGGGCAGGGGCTGCACGGACTCCACCGACGCGGCATCATCGCCCGCATCGTCGCCCCAGAGCGAGATCAGCCCGGCTTTTGCATCTTTTGCCCCACGTGCCGCCGCCGCGACCGCATCGTCGAGGGTCTCCATCAGCGCCCTTCGGTTTGGGTGGATACTCTTAAACGTCCCGGCTTTAATCAGCATCTCGATCACCGATTTCGACGTGAGACCCTCCGCAAAGACGCGTGTGGCGAAGTCTGGGAGGCTAATAAACTTACCGCCCTTCGCACGTGCCTGCAAGATCGTCTCGATGGGGGACTTCCCGATATTCTTGATCGCCAGTAGCCCAAAGCGAATCGCGCCCTGATATTTTTTCTTATCGGTGGGCTCGCGCACCGTGAAGTCGGCGTCGGACTCATTGACATCGGGTGGGAGAATCTCAATGCCAAGGCGCTCGCACTCTTCTAATGTATTGACCACTTTCTCTGTTTTGTCTACATAGGCTGCCATCAGAGCCGCAAGATACTCGGCGGTATAATTCGCCTTCATGTAGGCTGTTTGATACGCGACCATCGCATAACACGCGGCGTGGCTATTATGGGAGACGATTCGATTGGCGATAAAGTTTTTCGGCCCATCCTCCGCCATTTCAATATCGTAGGTTTCACCATCCCCACAGGCTTGAATAGAGAGAATCAGATCGCCATTTTCTGCATGAAGAAGTTGCAGATGGTTAGCAACGATGGCCTTGAAATCCTCGGGAGTCACAACAACGTAGGGAAGATCGCCGTATTTTTTTGCGAAGTAGACATCCACACGATCCATACCATCCATTTCCCAGTAGATACCTGAAAAATAGAAATCACACATACGCCCGTTGGGAAGCACTTTATGCATCTCAAACTCGCTGCCTTGCTCAATAAGCCACTCACACATTGCTCGCTCAGGCGTACTGGCACACCACATCCCATTGGAAGCAATCGAGCAGTACCCATAGCCCGGCCCCGTGTCATAAGCTGCCCGAACATTGGCGAGTGATTTTTCGAGCAAGTTCTTTCGCCACTCAGGATCGTTTGCGTGAAGCCAGTGCGAACGTGCTGTTGCAGCTTCTTGACCTCGGCACCAGAGATTAGGATAAAGTACATGCATCTGTTGCATATGCACAATTTTTTCCTCGGGAGGACGTTGTGCTTGGTACTCTCGCATTCGCTTGCTTGTGCGTTGACGCTGTTCAGGAGTCTGCTGGAAATTCTGCATGGTTACGCGACGCGCCTCGCGTTGTCGCTCCGTTATTTTGCGTGGCTGAACCATAAGCTCGGCTCCTACAGACAACTCCGAAACGCACTGATAACCATCCGTCGTGAGAAAGCGGTGCTCTGCGGTTGCCTTGATGGCCCGCCCGCCTTTCGTCCTGATTTCAAAGAGTGGCTTGCGACCCGTTTTAACAATTTTGGCAACTTTATGAGGCCGGATGACTCCATCTTCCCACATGGCAAGAAGCTCACTCGGAGGCTCTTGATAAGCCCGTGAGATGTGAAGGCGATTTCCATCGGGCAAATAGACATAAGTTTTAGAATGTAAACAGCCATTGAAGGCGTAGCCCGCGAACGGCTCAATATCGGCGAAGATCTTCTCGGCGGACTTATTGCTCACACCGCGCTCTTTGGCTCCCTCCATGAAGATGCCTTTTTGCTTGTCCATGTAGGATTTTTGTTTCTTCCCCATGGCGCGACGCAGCAAGTCGGCTTGGCCCAGCGAGAGCCCACCGACGGCCTGGACAATTTTTAGCACCTGGTCTTGATAAACAATCACTCCATACGTCTCTTTTAAGATCGGCTCCAGAAGCGCATGCTCGTACTCGATCTTGTCGGGGTCGAACTTGGACTGAATAAAGCGTGGGATGTGCGCTAGCGGCCCTGGTCGGTAGAGTGCCACCATCGCGGACAGCTCTTTGACGGAGTTGGGCTTCAGCTCCACAATGTACTTGCG
>JANNDD010000993.1:0-2520 GCA_031387365.1 Armatimonas sp.
GGGCCACGCACGGGCGGCGGTTTAATACCGCCCACACGAACGTGGGCGTCTGCGGGCGCTACGCGCCATAATGTCGCTCCGCGACTCCGAAAACTCGGCAGTCGCGGAGCGACATCCCAGCCGCAGGCTCACAGACGCCCACTGAAGTGGGCGGCAACATAGGAAATCTTAGTTGGTTTGCAGTGTGTTAGTTTGATACACTAAGTGCTGCAAACTATGAATCCAAAGCGTCTTCTCGTTCTTACCCTCGCAGGTGGCACTGCGGCTACCGTGGGCACTGCTTTTTCTCTACGAATAGCCGACCAGCGCCTCGTCGTCTCTACCGCTCCGGTATCTAGCGTGGCACGGGCGCAGACGCTGACTGTGCAGCGCCCCGATCCGGCAAAACTCAAGGCCAATGAGATTGGGCGTATACCAGTCGTCATGTACCACTCGATTGATGAGCCGGGCACCAAGTACGATGCCCATGGCCTGAATATTCGTGGCGAGACCTTCCGCAAGCACCTAGAGATGATGGCAAAGGCGGGCTGGTATCCAATGAACGCACGTGATCTCTACCTCCCCGAAAAACTCCAAACCGTCCCCGCAGGAATGACGCCCGTTGCCCTCACGTTCGATGATGCACGTGGCTCCCAGTTCCGCTACAAGAAAGATGGGACGATTGACCCAAACTGTATCGTTGGGATACTGGAGAATTTCCACAAAAAGTACGGGCAAAAGTGGCCTCGTGCGGGGACATTTTTTGCCCTGCCCAAGTCATCGTACAACCCCACCCCTTTTTGGCAGGCGGGCCTGGAGAAGAAGAAGTGCCAGTGGCTAGTGGCAAGCGGCTACGAGCTTTCCAACCACAGCTACGCCCATAAGTTCATGAGCGCGATGAGTGCTGCCCAGGTACGTGAGGCGGTCTGGGGTTGCGTGCGAGACATCCGCAAGCTGGCTCCCACTGCCACGATGGACACGTTCTGTGTCCCCTACGGTGCCTACCCTAAGAACAAGAGCACCTGGGACGTGATCCTCAAGGACCCGCAAGGGCAGTACACGAACCTGGTCGCCTTCAAAGCCTGGGGCGACGAGTCCTATGCGCCGGGCGACAAGCGCTTCAACCCGCGCGAAGTGGATCGGATCGGGGTAGATAATGGCTATTTCGAGCAAGTCTATGCCCGGCTGATGAAGAGTGGCAAGCTCTATATCAGTGATGGCGACCCAAGCAGTATGGCAGTCCCGCGTAGCTGGCAAGACTATGTCTCCCCCAACCGCCCAGGAGACCTGCCCGTGACCTTCTACGGCCAGCCTGCCGCCAAGCCAAAACCTAAAGTGAAACCTGTCGCGAAGAAAAAATCGGCAGTGGCTGTAGCGAAAAAGACAAAACGCCCATAATCTAGGGCATATGTCACAGCAATTTCACCGGGCTATCGTGGTGGGGGGGTCGTCGGGGATCGGGCGGGAGCTGGTTTTACAGCTCGCGGCTTCCGGTTGCCAGGTTGCTTCCGTCGCCCGACGTAGCGAGCCACAGGGTGAGGGGATCAAAACCTACGTCCACGATGTCACTGATTTCGACACGGTACCCGCGCTTTTCCAGCAGCTCTGCTTAGAGCTCGGAGGGCTCGATCTGATTGTCTATGCCGCGGGCGTCATGCCTGCCGTCGGCCCCGATGAGTTCTCTTTTTCTAAAGACAAGCAGATGGTCGAGGTGAATATTCTAGGTGCGGTGGCGTGGCTCAACGAGGCGGCGCAGCGTTTTGGACAGGCGGGTGGCGGGACAATCGTGGGAATTGGCTCCGTCGCGGGCGAGCGGGGGCGTGCTCCCAAGCCCGCCTATGGCGCCACTAAGGCGTTTTTAGAGTGCTATCTGGAGTCGCTGCGCAATCGAGTGGGAACCAAAGGTGTTAAAGTCGTCACGATCAAGCCCGGCCCCACGGACACCCCGATGGCAACGGATCATGTCGGCAAGAAGCTTCCCGCCACTGAGGCCGCACGCCAGATCCTCGCGGCAGCGCGAGCGGGCAAGCGCGTGGCCTATATTCCTTGGACCATGTCCCTCGCCTTTTTCCTTATCCGCCGACTCCCCTCGCCTATTATGCAGAGGCTAAAGTTTTGAGCTGCCCGCTTCCTCAAGATCACATTGAGCAGGTGAGCGCGTGGGGCATGAATACGCACACCACCAGCTATGTCTTTCGCCCCACCACCATTGAGGGCATCAAAGAGGCGCTAGAGACGGCGCGTCGGCACGGGCGCTTTGTGGCACTGCGCGGCTCTGGTTGTTCCTACGGCGATGCGTCGTTGGGTGCAGAGAATGTGGTCTTGGACATCACGCGCATGAATCGAATCTTGGCGTGGGATCCCATAAACGGCGTGGCAGAGTGCGAGCCGGGTGTGACCATCAAGCAGCTCTGGCAGTACACTCTGGGCGATGGCTGGTGGCCCTACGTGGTCTCGGGCACGATGTTCCCGACTCTGGCAGGAGCCGCGGCGATGAACATCCATGGCAAGAATAACTTTAGAGTGGGCACCATTGGTGAT
>JANNDD010000017.1:0-17308 GCA_031387365.1 Armatimonas sp.
AGCAAGGTGAGGAGCCTTGTCCAGAGCGGCCCGTAGAGCCTCCAGCGGCATCTGATAGAAAGAGATGAACGGGTCGGAGAGCGTGGGAGCGGTCCGGGTAAAGTAGTCGCGGAGCGGTTGCTGCAGCGTATCAGCCACGCCTACCTCCTCTAGCGCCGCAAACATATGGTGCAGCCAGCGCTCGACCTCAGGCGGCCCAATGGGAAACGGGGCGTGTCGGCAGACGAGGCGCGGCTTCCCACGCTTGGCCGAATAATCCGCCGGGCCACCGAGCGTCTCAGCCAGAAAGAGGGCGAAGTGCTCCGTGATCGCACTAAGATTCTTCGGGAACATTGCACACAACACCAGATCGGCGGCGACCCGGTCGTGAAATCGTTCGGAGAGCCGACGGCATGCCTGCATCCCACCGATTTTGTCATAGAGAGTCGTTTTCATTTTGTTGTCACTCTCCGGCGACAGGCAAACCCGGAAAGGCGGAGAGCTGTTCAGACGACGGGAGGCTCAAACGCCAGCTTCTCCATCCTCAAGCTATCGGGGACAGGGATCGGGTAGTTGCCTGTGAAGCAGGCGAGGCAGAAGTTATCCACGGGAACGGACATCGCTCGGGCAAGTCCTGCCTCGGCAAGATAACCCAAGCTCGTCGCCCCGATCTTCTGGCGGATCGCCTCCACGGACTGACTCGCCGCAATCAGCTGATCCTGAGTCGCCATGTCAATCCCATAGAAACACGGCCACTTCACCGGCGGCGCGGAGATGCGCACGTGCACTTCCCGCGCTCCCGCCTCCAGAAGTAAGCGCACGACTTTGCCCGTTGTCGTGCCACGTACAATTGTGTCGTCCACCATAACAACACTCTTGCCCTGGAGCGCCTCACGGATTGGGGTGAGCTTCATGCGCACGCCCATCTCGCGCATGCGCTGGTCGGGCTGGATAAATGTCCGCTGAATGTAGCGGTTCTTAATTAGCCCTTCACCAAAAGGAATCCCACTCGCCTCGGCAAAGCCCAGCGCCGCTGGGGTGCCTGAGTCCGGGACACCAATCACCAGATCGGCCCCCGGTGCCGGATGCTCACGAGAGAGCTCGCCACCCATCCGTCGGCGTGCGGCATGCAGACTCTGACCGTACATAACGGAGTCAGGACGAGCAAAATAGATCGCCTCCAGCATGCACAGCGCCTGCCGCTTCATCGCGACCCCCGGCTCGACACGCCAGCCGTTCTCATTAACAACCACAATCTCACCCGGCATGATCTCTCGAATCAGAGTGGCCCCCACCGTATTGAGCGCACAGGTCTCGCTCGCCAGGACAAACCCACCCGCATCGAGCCGCCCCAGACACAGCGGCCGGACACCGTACGGATCGCGCACCCCGATCAGCTCGTTGGGAGTAAGTATCGCCAAGGAGTACGCCCCCTCCGCTTTCTGCATCGCCAGACGCACCGCCTCCACCGCACTCTCGCCGAGGTTCTCGGCAATTAGCAGCGCCAGTGCCTCAGAATCGTTCGTGGACTCCAGCTTGTAGCCCCGTGCAATGAGCTCCGCTCGAAGAATATCGGTGTTGATTAAGTTGCCATTGTGGGCGACGGCAACTTCCTTAGTGCCGTGTAAACACGCCGATATGGGCTGGGCATTTCGCAACACCGATGACCCGGTGGTGGAGTAGCGCGTATGCCCGATAGCACTGTGGCCGGTCAAACGACTCAGGATTTCCTCATCGAAAACCTGTGTTACTAAGCCCATATCTTTATGGAGAGCGATACGTTTCCCATCACTCACCGCAATCCCCGCTGACTCCTGCCCCCGGTGCTGAAGCGCAAAGAGTCCGAAGAACGTCATGCGCGCTACATCTTCGCCCGGAGCCCAGACCCCAAAAACACCACACTCCTCGTGGGGCGTGTCGTCGTCAAAAAATGGCAATCGTGTCACGAGCCATTGTACCTGGTTCCCCAATCGAATCGTGATAAAATGCCGCGTGTCTGATTTTCCGATTGCCCCTGATGACCTACGACGACTGGCCAAGCTGGTTGAGAAGCATGATCTGGCGGAGCTTCGCTACGAAGACGGCCCCCTCCGGGTGACCTTACGTACAACAGCTCCCCCTGCTCCGACTAATCCCATACCCCTAGCTACCGCCATGGCACCTCCCGCCGAGGCTATCGCTGCTTCGGTCGCGCCCTCTGGGATCCCCATAGAAGCCCCTATCATGGGGGTTTTCTACCGCTCTCCCGCTCCGGGCTCCCCACCGTTTGTGGAGATCGGCGACTCGGTGGAGAAGAACCAGCCCATCGGGATGATCGAGGCCATGAAGGTATTCTCTGAAGTTCTCGCGGATCATGCGGGCAAGGTCGTGGCGCTTCCCGCCGAGAACGGCAAGCTTGTCCACCCCGGCGATACTCTGATACTTCTAGAAAGCTAAGCGATGCGTCAGATCAAGATCGGAATTTTAGGTCTGGGCGTGGTTGGCTCGGGCACGGTACGCATTCTCCAGGAAAATGCAGAGGCGATCTCACAGCGCGTCGGGGCAGAGCTGGTAATCAAAAAAATCGCCGTGCGCACCCTAGACAAAAAGCGCGATGTGGATGTTGACCCCGCGCTTCTCACCGACAACTCCTTTGAGGTAATAGACGACCCGGAGATTGATATTCTCGCCGAGCTGGTGGGCGGCGTGGATCCGTGCCATGGCTTTCTGCACCGCGCGATTCAGAACGGCAAGAATATTGTCACGGCCAACAAGGAGCTGATGGCCAAGTCGGGCCACGATCTTTTAGACGCAGCGATGGCGGCTCAAAAAGACTTCTTTCTCGAAGGCTCAGTGGCGGGCGGCATTCCGATTATCGCAGCGCTCAAGGAGAGCCTGGCGGGCAATAATATTCGTGAGGTGATGGGCATTGTCAATGGCACTACCAACTATATTCTCACGCGAATGACGGAAGAAGGCGCGGACTTCACGCCCACGCTCGCCGATGCCCAGCGCCTAGGCTACGCCGAAGCAGACCCGACGAGCGATGTGGACGGCCACGATGCCGCGTACAAGCTGGCGATTCTCTCGTCGCTTGCCTTTAACTCCACCGTGAACGAGGATAAAGTGGCTCGGCAGGGCATTCGCCATATCCAGGCTCGCGATATCGCCGTCGCGCGGGATCTCGGCTACAAGATCAAGCTGATTGCTTCCGCGCAGTGTCACCCCGATGGCAGAATGCAGGCCCGGGTGCATCCCGCGCTCCTGCCCAACAAGCACCCCCTTGCCAGTGTGAACGATGTCTTCAACGCGGTTCTTGTGCGCGGCGATGCGGTGGGCGATGTGATGTTCTACGGGCGCGGCGCGGGCAGCATGCCCACCGGAAGCGCTGTGGTCGGGGATCTGATCGCCTGCGCACGCAATATTCTCTCGAACGCCACGGGCCGTGTCGGTTGTACGTGCCATCTGACGCGCCCGATGCTCCCGAGCGAGCAGGTGCAGAGTAAGTTCTATGTGCGTCTTCATGCGATGGATAAACCCAAAGTGCTCGCGAGCATCGCCAATGTCTACGGGGATTTTGATGTCAGTATTGAGTCCGTCGTCCAGCGTGCCCTTCCCAGCGACGAAGCCGAGATTGTCTGGGTGACCCATAAAAGCCGCGAGCACCATCTGCTTGGAGCACTTGATGTCATCAGCCGCTTGCCCGCCGTCAGCAAAGTCTACAACTGGATTCGCGTCGAGGAGTAGTCCCGCCGATTGGAACGGCAGAACTAGCGAGCCTTCAGCTACAAAGGCCGCAAGCGGCCATCATCCATCCGCACTGACAGGAGTTCTGGTAAGATAGCGGCAGGAACTTTTCTCATGCAGAATTCATCTTTTCCGTGGCGACCGTTCTGGCTTATACTGTGCAGCTTTGCCCTGTACCGCACTCTAGTCCATGCCTCTCTGGTGCTCTTGATAAATCACACGGAGTGCTCCCTCATCTCTATGAAGTACGTGAAGGACATTCTTCTGGCTTTCGCCTGGGGAGTTGGTGTACTCTGTTACAGCTACAAACGCCCCTGGCCACTGAAAAACCATGTTTGGTTTCTTGCTCTCCTATTCTCCCAATTACCTTACATCCTACTCTGGTGGATCACAACAGGATTGTTCTATTCTCTAAAACTTATCTCTCATGATCCTCTATGGGGCTCCAAAGGGCCTGACTTCCTCTCTACACAAAATATTATAGGCGGCCTAATCGCAGGACTCGTCGTCGGAGGCATGTTCGCACTAGATCGCTTCTTCCGCTGGCTCCATCGGCTGAGCTGACGGCGCGATACAATCAATTCCGTGAACCACGGACTTATCTCTACCTGGCGGGAGTTTCTGCCCGACATCACCGACGCGACCCCGATTATCTCGCTTAATGAAGGCGACACGCCGCTTATCGAGGCCAAGCGCCTCCCGACGGCGTTTCTGGGCGTTCCGAATCTACGGGTATTTCTGAAGTTTGAGGGCCTCAACCCGACGGGTTCGTTTAAAGACCGTGGAATGACGATGGCGGTCTCCAAAGCTCTGGAGCGCAAGCGCGAGATCGTGATCTGCGCCTCGACGGGCAACACGAGCGCGGCGGCGGCGGCGTATGCGGCGAGGGCGGGAATCCAGTGCGTCGTGCTCTTACCCAAGGGCGAGGTGGCACTAGGGAAGCTCGCGCAAGCACTGATTCATGGAGCGAGAGTGCTCGCCATTGACGGCAACTTTGACGATGCGTTGAGATTGGTGCGCGAGATCGCCGACGACGAGAGCCACGGCATCGAGCTGGTGAACTCCGTGAATCCGGTGCGTATCGAGGGGCAGAAAACGGCGGCGTTTGAAATTATTCGCGAGCTGGGCGATGCACCAGACTTCCACGCGCTCCCGGTGGGCAATGCGGGCAATATCACGGCCTATTGGCGCGGCTTTTGTGAGTTTGCCACGCTTGGGAAAGCTACTAAGCGCCCTCAGATGCTAGGCTTTCAGGCGGCGGGAGCCGCGCCTCTTGTGCTGGGGCATCCTGTGGACGCTCCCCACACCATCGCGACCGCGATTCGCATCGGCAAGCCCGCCAGCTGGGACGGCGCGGTTGCCGCACGGGACGAGTCCAGGGGGCTGATTGAGAGTGTCACGGATGAGGAAATACTGGCGGCCTATGCCGCCGTGGCGTCGCTGGAAGGTGTTTTTGCCGAGCCCGCCTCCGCTGCGCCTCTCGCGGGGCTGAAAAAACTCGCTACGCGCGGCTACTTTGGCGACACTCCCGCGACAGTCACCGTGACGCTCACGGGGCATGGTTTGAAAGACCCAGATCGGGCTGTCAAAACCGTCGGGGTGGCGCTACAAGAAGTCGCCCCGACACGCGATGCCATTCTGAAGGCACTGGCATGAACCGACCCATTATCGGGTTTGCCCAAGACACCATGGGCGACTGGCTGGCGCAGCTCTCCTGCGGCCACACCCAACACGTGCGCCACCAGCCACCGTTCTTCAATCGCCTCTGGGCCACCACAGAGGAAGGACGCCGGAGTAAGCTGGGCGAGGTGCTCAACTGCCCGTACTGTGAGCGCCTAGAGCTCCCCGAGCACTTCGTCGCCTTCCACCAGACTCCCGAGTTCACCGAAGCCACCATCCCTGCCGGCCTCCTGAAAGACCACGCAACAAAACCCGGTGTATGGGCGAAGATTCGGGTTACAGAAGGGGTGCTGCGCTACCACCTAGACGGCCTGAACCAGGCGTTCGACCTGGCCCCTGGCGCAGTCGGAGTCATCGTTCCCGAGGTGCTTCACCATGTTGAGCCACTTGGCCCCGTCCGCTTTTCCGTAGAGTTCTACAAAGCCCCAGAATGAGCAGCTTGTGTTAAAATGTTTCTATGCGACAAGAACCAATCACGCACACCTTCTTTGCTGCAGGTGGTGCGACCTATATCCGCTCTGGTAGCGGGCAGATTCTCTGGGAGTTCCCCCACGCGACCCGCGATGGCTGGGTACTGGGCAATGGCAACGTCATCTTGGCACTAAACAAGAGCGCCAAGTACCCCGGTGGTGGGATCGCGGAGGTAGATAAAAAGGGCAACGTACTCTTTGACTGGAAAGGCACCCAGTCCGAAATCAACACCATCCAGGACATCGGCAAGGGGCGCTTGCTCTGCACGGAGGCGGGCAACAAGCCGCGTATCTTGGAGATCGATAAAAAGTCCGGGGAGATCAAGCTGGAGGTGCCGATCCAGGCCCAGACCAAGGATCACCACCTCCAGACCCGCATGACCCGCAAGCTCAAGAACGGGAACTATCTCGTGCCTCAGCTTCTCGATAAGATGGTACGTGAGTACAATCCCAAGGGCGAGGTTGTCTGGGAGGCCAAGACCCCCAACTGGGAGAACCCCGCCTTCCTGAGCTGGGCCTTTACGGCCATTCGCCTTGACAATGGCAACACGCTCACAGGCTGCACGATAGCAAACCTGACGGTCGAGTTCGACAAAACAGGGAAAGTGATCTGGTCTGTCACCAACGACGATTTGGAAGGACGCCCCTTCAACGACTGTTGTGGGGTTCAGCGCCTGCCCAACGGCAACACGGTTGTGACGGCGCACCATGCGCAGGGCAATGAGGTCAAGCTGGTGGAGATGACCCCGGATAAGAAAGTCGTCTGGACACACCGCGACACCACCAAGCCAGGGATTCACCACTTCCAGATCCTCGATACCAACGGCAAGCCGATCAAGGGCCGTCCACTAAAGTAATCTCTATGAACAATGCCCTATTAACCAGCCTCGTGGCTGTTGGCCTGCTGGCCCAGCAGGCCGCCGCCCCCCCCGTCATTGACATCACCCCGTTCAAGCCCTACGGCTACGGCTTGGGTGAAGGCAACTATGTCATTGCCCCGATGTACAGCAATGCGCCCGAGCTCACAGCGCAGGACGGCGTGCCCAAGGGCAAGGTCTACGACTTTGTCACGAAATCCACGGACAGCCCGCTCTTTCCCGGGATCGCCAAGAACAAGCCCGGTGAGGTCATCCCCTACGAGCGCCGTGTGTGGGTCTATGTCCCAAGCCAGTACGTCCCCGGCAAGCCCGCTCCGCTACTGGTCACCCACGATGCCATGGGTCGCGGCGAGCTCCCGACGATTCTCGACAACATGATCGCGGCCAAGCGCCTCCCGGCGATGGTGGTGGTATTTATCAGCTCCGGTGGCGGCGATGCGCAAGGCAGTGAGCGTGGCCTGGAGTACGACACGGTCTCGGGCAAGTACGCGGAGTACATCGAGACCGTGATCCTCCCGCGTGTCAGCAAGGACTACGGTGTCACTTTCTCGAAAGACCCGGATGCCCGCGCCACGATGGGCTGTAGCTCGGGTGCGGCGGCGGCGTTCTCGATGGCCTGGTACCACCCCGATCTCTACCACCGCGTGATTAGCTACTCGGGAACCTACGTCAACCAGCAGTCGCCTGAGAATCCCGCCACACTGCGTGGTGCCTGGGAGTACCACGCGACTCTGGTGCCCAATGAGAAGCGCAAGCCGCTACGTGTCTGGATGCATGTCAGCGAGAACGACCTGCGCTCCAAAGACTCCGAGGAGACCTGGCATAACTGGGTAATGGCCAACGACCGCCTAGCGAAAGCGTTTAAGGCCAAGAAGTACCCCTACCAGTTTGTCTTCTCCAAGGAGTCCGGCCACTGCGACGGGCGTGTGACCCGCCAGACCCTCGCCCAAGCGCTGGAGTTTGCCTGGAAGGGTTATAAGGATCGGGGACGGTAGAGCAGCCCGCCCCGTCTTGCCCTCACCCCTGCCCCCTCTCCCAATAACACGCCCTTCGGGTGGGAGAGGGGGATTTTTATTTATAGGTGACTTCTTATGGCGACCATTACCCTAGTACTCTCCGACGAAGCCCTCGCTCTGCTCGCTGAGCGTGCCCTTCGCCGGGGACACCTTACGGCGCAGTACGGCTCCCAAGTCATACAACAAGCCCTTCTTCTCGGGGATCGTGATGCGCTCGTTCATCTTCACCAGCTCAAGTTTAACCAGATCATTTTAAGCTCTCGCTTTTTCGCGAGAGCTTGTAGTCGTCCGAACCCTCCTCCCACAGCAGTCGCTTGCGACATTATGGCCGAAGGCCCGTAGACGCCCACGTTCCTGTGGGCGAAGAACCTGTGGGCGGAGAAAAGGGCAACGGGAACCATTTCTCCGCCAGCGGGTACACTCTCCCGGAATGGCTACAATTCTTGGCATTGACTTAGGCACGACCAACTCTCTGGTCGCGGTGGTAACGGCGGGTGTCCCGCAGGTTCTGGGGGGGCTGCTTCCCTCCGTGGTGTACTTTCCCGAAGACGGCTCCACACCACTCGTGGGTACGGAGGCACTTGCGTATCTGACGTCGCACCCGGCCCGCACGATCTACTCGGCCAAGCGGCTGATGGGCAAGGGCCAGGGAGATGCCCAGACACTCCGTGGGAGCCTGCCCTACCTGCTCACCGGTGACTGCCAGATCGCGCTCGGGGAGCGGCTGGTCAGCGCCCCCGAGGTCGGGGCGTGGGTACTGCGGGCTCTGAAGCAAACCGCCGAGAAGGCGCTGGGTGAGCCCGTGTCCAAAGCCGTGATCACGGTTCCGGCCTACTTCAACGACTCCCAGCGCCAGGCCACCAAAGACGCGGGCGAGCTGGCGGGCCTCGATGTCATCCGTATTGTGAATGAGCCCACGGCGGCGAGCCTGGCCTACGGGCTACAGAACACGAAAACGGCCACCATTGCCGTTTTTGATCTGGGCGGCGGCACGTTCGATATTTCGATTCTGCGCCTGGAAGACGGTCTCTTTGAGGTGCTTGCCACCGGCGGCGACACCCGGCTCGGCGGCGACGACTTCGACGATGCGCTGGTGGAGTGGCTGAAGGCACGGGCAAGTTTGCAACACACCGAACCCGCGACCATTCGCCTTGCCGCCGAGAAGGCCAAGCGCGAGCTGAGCGAGAAAACAGTCACTGATCTCTTTGGGATTGCACTCACCCGCGAGGATTTTGAGGAGGCTATCGCGCCCCTGATAGAGCGTACTCTCGCCGCTTGCCGCCAGTGCCTCACCGATTCCGGCCTCCAGACCAGCGAGATCGCCGAAGTGGTGCTGGTAGGTGGCTCGACACGTGTCCCCGCCGTGCGCACTGCTGTCGGCAAGCTCTTTGGCCGTGCGCCACACACGCATCTGAACCCGGATGAAGTAGTCGCACTCGGAGCCGCACTCCAGGCCGATATTCTCTCGGGTAACCGCGACGACTTACTCTTACTCGATGTGACGCCGCTCTCACTCGGAATCGAGACGATGGGCGGTGCGGTCGAGAAGCTGATCTTCCGCAACTCCAAAATCCCCAGCACCGCCAAAGAGGAGTTCACGACCAGTGTGGATGGTCAGACAAAAGTCCTGCTTCATGTCGTGCAAGGCGAGCGCGAGCTCGCTGCCGACAACCGCTCACTCGCCCGAATCGAGCTGACGGGAATTCCCGCGTTGCCCGCTGGTGTTCCTAAGATCGAAGTTCGTTTTCTGCTCGACGCCAACGGAATTCTGCAAGTGAGTGCCAAAGAGCTGCGCTCGGGCGTGGCTACCGAGGTCCGTATCAAGCCCACCTACGGTCTCGATCAATCGCAGATCAAGCAGCGCGTCCGCGACTCGTTTATCCACGCCGACGAAGACTTCGCCGCCCGCATGCTCGCCGACATGCGCACCGAGGCCCAAGCCGCGATTCTTGGGGCGCAAAAACTCCTCCCCGGTTACGAAGACGACGACAAGCCTGCCATCGAAGCCGCCCTCACCGAGCTGATCGCCGCCAAAGAAAGCGCCACCGATCACAATCTCATCCGCGAGAAAATCGAAGCCCTCGACAAGATCGGCGAGAACCTCGCGGCCAGCGCCATGAGCAGCATCGCGAAAAACCTCATCGCCGGAAAAACCCTCGCCGAGGCCAGTGAGTACCTGGAAGAGCGCAAGAAAGAGCAAGGGCCAACCCCCTAACCCTCGCCCGGCGGGGGGACAATGAGGAGTAATTCCGAGCAACAGCGAGAGCGACACAAGCCATGCCTATCTTCTTCGGCGAAAATCTAGAGTCCCCGCTCACCAAGGCAGCAAAGAAATTCCTTCAAGAGCAGATTGATGGGATAGAGCCCGTTTTCTGGAGGATCAAACCCGTTGTTGAGGAAGCAAAAAAGCTCTGTGATCCCGACCGGCTCTACGTTTGGCTGTGCTGTGTGTCTTTTCTATGGCACGCCGAGCACGGCAATGGCACTGGGAAAGCCCAAACACTCCTGGCGCAAGTGCTAGGTGAGATTCCTCTTCTCCCCCACGCAGAGCGCCCCGCACTCTACAATCACTGCGTTGCCATCTTCGACTTTGATATGGACGACAGCGAGACTGCACTCGCCATCTTGGAGCGCGACGACAATATCCCAAATATTTTTGACTATGGCTGTAGCGAAAATCGTATTCGCTGGAACGTTGGAATTCGTTGCTTCTTCCGAGCAGACTACGAACAGATGCTCAAGGCCATGGCGCTCTGTGATGACGAAGAAGCCTACAATGACTTAGTAAACCTTCTGGCACTCCGGCGCGAGATTGGCTATGCGGTACGCCTCGCGGCACAGTTCCACGGGCGACAGCGCCATATGATGCTTCCTTACGAAACGCTCTTAGAGACACTCAAGCAGCACAATACTCCCGAGACTGTTGAGGCAGCGATCACACAACTGGAGGCACTAGGGGTGAAGGTCAATCGAGACTACGATAAGCGCTGGAGCACTAGTAACTCTCCTTGGCCTTAGTTTCCCCCGTCGGACGGGGGTTAGGGGGTTGGCTCGCCGTTGCGGTAGACTGGCGGGTATGAGCACTCTCTCGGTTCCTTTTGATTTTTTCGTCCTCGCTGCGGTCGCGGCAGAGCTTCGGGCTGCGCTGGTCGGGGGGCGGATTCAGAAAGTGCAACAGCCGTCGGCCAGTGAGCTGATTTTGAGCACGTTCTCGAAAGGGGCGGGCGGGCGGCGCTTGCTGCTCTCGGTGGATCCGCACGCGGCGCGGGTGCACTTTACGCAGATCAAGCGCGACAACCCGACACAGCCGCCGGGGTTTTGCCAGATCGCACGGAAGTACTTAGAGGGCGCATGGATCGAATCTATAGAGATGCCCTACCCGGATCGCGTGCTGAACCTCGTTTGCCGTACGGTGGAGGGCGAGCGCGTGACGTTGATCTGTGAATTGATGGGCCGCAACTCCAATGTCATCCTCACTAGCGGCGTAGGGGTGGTGCGGGGCGTACTACGACCCGGTGGTGAGCGGGACATGCACCATGGCGCGGCGTATAAGTCGCCACCGGGAATCTCCACCGACGTGCCATTTCTCTCGAAATTCGCCGAGACCGAGGCGGCGCTCCGCCCTGACGGTGAGCTACTCCAGCACACAGCGCTCGGGCAATTCGCGCCGCACTCGGTTCAGGACGAAGCGGGTCACACGGTCGGTGTCTGGGCATTTGAGACCAGGAGCGTGACGTGCTTTCTGCGTGAGAGCATCTCGGTCGCGCTGGACACGTTCTGGGCAACAAGGCTCACTGAAAAAGCCGAAGACAGCGCCGAGGCCGCCGCCCAGAGAGCGCGGCTTCAGGCACTCGCACGAGTCGAGAAGCAGCTCGCCGATCTGGAGCGCACTTTTGCCGAAGCCGCCAACGCCGACAAGCACGAGGAGTGTGGCAACTTGCTTCTGGCGCATCTCAGCCAAATCACCAAAGGGACAGAGAGCACGGAGATGGTGGACTTCTACAACGATGGTCAGACACGCACTATCGCACTGGATCCCAAGAAATCCCCCCACGAGAACGCAGAAGCCTGGTTCGACCGTGCCGGCAAGGCCCGCGACGCCGCTGAATACGCCACGCGGCGCAAGGCGGAGCTAGAAGCGGAGCGGGTGACCCTCACCTCGGTTTGCCTCACCCCCCGCCCCACTCCCAATAACAAGCCCGTCGGGTGGGAGAGGGGAGTTTCGAGTCATAACTCCCCTCCCTCTCCCATTATCGGGAGGGAGGGGCCGGGGGAGGGAGGGAAATCAGGCGGCAAAAAATTCGACGGTCACAAGATCCGCACCCTTACCCTTGAGGGTGAGTGGACGCTCTATATCGGGGAGAATGCCACCAGTAACGATTACTTACTGACTCGTGTCGCCGCCCCCAAAGATCTCTGGTTTCATATCCGAGGGGTCGCCGGGGCGCACGGTGTGCTCCGCACCAACGCCCACCCAGAGCGCGTCCCAGAGAATATCTTGCGAAAAGCGGCGGGGCTTGTCGCGGCACGCTCAGGCGAGAAACACGCGGGTCTGGTTCCCGTGGACTACACCGAGCGGCGCTACGTCCGAAAGCCGCGTGGTGCCAAGCCAGGCCAGGCCGTCTACACTGTTGCAAAAACCATGGATGTGGAACCTGCTATCTGACCCCTGTAAATGGGAAAATGCAGGTACAATGCCCGCATGAAATCGTATCTCCCTCTCTTGCTCCTGCCAGCGGTGGCAGTCGTCTTCACGCTCACGGAAGCGCAGTCTCGGGTTCAGGAAAAGTCCGCCAAGACCATGGTCAAGGCTGCCGAAAACTTACTGAGCCTTCTCACCACAGAGCAGAAAACCAAGGCGACTTTTACCTTCACCGATGCCGAGCGCACGAACTGGTACTTTGTTCCCCGCGATGATCGCAAGGGCGTCCAGCTCAAGGAGATGACGGCGGAGCAGAAAGCTGCCGCAATGGCGCTGCTCAAAACCGGACTCTCCCAGAAGGGCTACACAAAAGCCACGACGATCATGGCGATGGAAAACGTGCTGAAGGCGATCGAGAAAGGCACCGGCCCGGTACGCGATACCGAGCGCTACTTTGTCTCGTTCTTTGGGACGCCCCCTTTCGCAGCGAGCAAGCCCTGGGGCTGGCGCTTTGAAGGGCATCATTTCGCGCTCAATGTCACCCTGGTCGGCGGAAAGATCGCAGCGAGCCCGAACTTCTACGGCACCAACCCGGCTGAGATTCGTGTGGATGACGGGGGAATGAAGGGGACACGTGCCCTAAAGGACGAAGAAGAGGCAGCCCGGGCACTCTTGATTGCCCTTACCCCAGAGCAACAGAAAACGGCGATCTACGACACAGCAGCTCCTAACGATATCTTCACCGGCAATAAAGTGAAGGTAGCAGCGCTAGAGGCCAAGGGAATCCTCTATAAAGACCTGAATAAGGCGCAGAAGAAGCTACTCGACACGCTCATCGGGGTGCACACCGGCAACATGGCATCCGAGCTGGCAAGTGCCCGCACAGCGAAGCTCAAAAAAGCGGGGAAAGACGCGATTCTCTTTGCCTGGGCCGGGGAGACTGAGCCTGGCAAGCGGCACTACTACCGGGTTCAGGGGCCGACATTTCTCGTGGAGTACGACAATACGCAGAACAACGCGAATCATATCCACAGTGTCTGGCGAGACTTCGACGGCGATTTTGGCGAGGATCTGATCGCCGAGCACCTCGCGAGCGAAAAGCACTAGGAGAGAAGATGAGAGCTGTCTTTGTGACGGAGCTGGGGGAGATCGAGGTACTGCTAGACGAAAAACATGCCCCGATCACGGTGAAGAACTTCCTGCGCTATGTCGCGGTGAGGGCCTACGACGGCGGGACGTTCTACCGTACTGTCACCACGGAGCCGGACAACCAGCCGGATAAGACGATCAAGATCAATGTCATTCAGGGTGGTGCGCGGGAGGGCTTCAAGGCCTTCCCACCGATTGCCCTAGAGCGCACCAATAAAACAGGCATCAAGCACAAAGACGGCGTGCTCTCGATGGCGCGCGACACACCCGACTCGGCGACCGAGGCGATCTTTATCTGTATCGGGGATCAGCCGGAGCTGGACTTTGGTGGCAAGCGCAACCCCGATGGCCAAGGGTTCGCAGCATTTGGGAAAGTGATACGTGGGATGGATGTTGTGAAGAAAATCCATAAGAGCCACGCCAAAGCCCAGAGCCTCACCCCAAAGATTGCGATTCGGAAAGTGGTAAAGAAGTGATTTTAGAAAAGCGTCCACTGGGCCGCACGGGTTTGGAGGTCTCCGCGATCGGGCTGGGTGGCGCAGGTATTGGAGGTGTCTACCAAAACACCGTGGCGGATAGAGACACCGTGGATACCGTCGAGCTAGCCCTGAATAGTGGGATTAATTTTATTGACACATCGCCTCTCTACGGTGAGAGCGAGCGGCGGCTGGGGATCGCACTACGCGGCGTGAACCGTGCGAGCTACTTTCTCTCCACCAAGACGGGGACGCACCCAGACTATAAGCAAGACTACTCCTGGGACGGCACCCTGCACACGGTGGAGAACTCGCTCAAGCTGCTCGGGGTCGATTATTTTGATATTCTGCTGGTGCATGACCCGGAGAAGATCGAGCCGGTGTTTGCCAAGCGCGGGGCACTCGACGCTCTGGAGTGGCTTCGCGAGCAGGGCGTGGTCAAAAATATCGGGCTAGGACAGCGGCACCATAGCTTTCACAAGCAAGCCATAAAGAGCGGGCGCTTCGATGTGATCCTCACCTACAACGACTACCATGTCACCCGCACCACCGCGCTGACCGAGGGGCTTTTAGAGACTGCCGCTGAGCATAACGTTGGCGTGCTCAACGGCTCCCCGATGGGCCACGGCCTGCTCACCGGTGTTGATCCACGCACGCTCCACACGCCGCACCTGATCGAGCGTGATGCAAAGGCCGCGACAATTTTCTACGACTGGTGCCAGAGTAAGAAGCTCAATCAGAAGGCTGTGGTATTGCAGAGCTGCCTGCGCCAGCCTCTGATCCACTGCACGCTCACGGGAGCAAAAAACAAGGCGGAGCTGAGGGAGAATCTGGATGCGTTGCAAGAGCCGATTAGCGATGGTTTTTGGGAGGATCTGAAAGCACTCAATCTCATTGAGGGACAAATCTAACCTGCCGCCCTACGGGATCAAGCTCGATTACCGTGAACCGGCTGATAAAGTCCATTCCAAGCAGGAGCCCGTGCTCAAAGCCGCTCGCGGGGTTGTGCACTGTGTCAAGAAACGACGCAGCAGTGGCCTCCGTGTAGCTAGTGAGGGGCTGACTTGCCTGAGAGAGCAGGTCAAAGCCGACCGCCAGGGAACGTGTCTCGATGCGTTTATGAGACTGGCCGATCCCAATGGATGCTTGAAGCGCACCACGGCGGAAGCGAGATGTTAGCTGTGCGCCTGCTCGGAGTGAGAAAAAGTCCTCGGTTGCTCCCGTATCCAGGATCGCCCAGAGTGGGATCTCTGCCGTCTGATCGCGTCGACGGCACCGCACCCCGATCACTGGCTGATCTAGGATGAGATGCAGCGGCAGTTGCAGAGCTCCGCTTTCCTGCACGGAAGGCCTCTCCAGCAGTGTGAGCGTGTTTTGACGCAGGTCTAGCCGCTGTATCCGCTCTCCAAAGACACGCCAGCCCACGAGCCCATCGAAGCCCCCTAGATTTGCAGGGGCAGATTCCACCGGTAGGGCGCGTAGCTCCAGGGTATCCAGGCGCAGCCGCTCCGCGCGGTGAAGCCCTCCCCCACTTTGCCCCTGAAGCCCCGTCACCACTGTGCTCGCAATAAACAAGGGCCGCAGCCGTGCCACTGCGGCAGGGGTTAGCAAGAAGTGCCGTCCGCCACCGGTATCGTAGAGCAGCCGCATGCGCTGCCCATCCACTTCGGCATCGAAGTAGAGCATTCCCCGAGGGTCACGCTTGAGGCGCAGTGCCTGCACGGGCAAGCGAGCACCGACCGGACAGAAAACCTGCCCATCGGGAAACGCATGGGTGAAGCGCAGGGCATTTAAGGCACTCTCTCGCAGCGGCTTGCTCCAGAAATCAAAAGGATAGCCACGAGGTTCCAGCCGGGCGAGGTTTGCGGCAGAACGTGCAGCCTCCTGGGAATCAAGTGGGGCGGCGAGCAGCGCCAACCAGCCTTCCGCGAGCTCGGGGCGAAGTGCAGTTGCCTGTCGTAGAAAACCTCCAGCGGCGACAGGGTCAGAATCCCAGCGAAGGGCAAGAGTCCCCCGTGCAACCAGCGGCCAGTATGCCTGAGGATCGCGCTGCCAGGCCCAATCAGCGCTCTCACGTGCCTGCTGTGGCTGCCCCGCACGCAGGTACGCTAGGGCGAGAAGCCCTTCTTGCTCGGGAGTAGGAGCGGGTGCACTCTCCCCCACCACAATGGCTTCCTGCCAGCGATCCAGCCGCAGCAGCGATCTGAGCTCTCCCTCGTAGAGCTGTCGTGCCTGATAGCCCGCCCGCGCCCGAGCAAACTCCCCTCTCTGGAAGAGAACATCGGGAAGAATCGGGGAGAGCGCAGCGGCAGCAACCCTAGACATCTGTGGCATACACCGTCATTTTACCTGCCTTATTTCTAGACTCACCAGCTAGTAAATCTACCAGGCACTAGGGGAATGTCACGGAACCAAGAGTCACCGACCGCGTCGCCCCTGTCACACTTGGTAGGTTCGCCGGATTTCCCAGCAGCGTCTCGTTGGCAAGTACACAAAAAGCCAGCGCCTC
This sequence comes from Armatimonas sp., assembly GCA_031387365.1. Lineage (GTDB taxonomy): Bacteria > Armatimonadota > Armatimonadia > Armatimonadales > Armatimonadaceae > Armatimonas. Next base: position 16,526 of record JANNDD010000017.1, read on the forward strand.
TTTCGCGTCGCCGTCCATTCCGACATCCGTGTGAGTCAGCACTGGGATAGGGGCTAGCTTACTTCGCAAAAACTGCATTAGTGCGGGGTTACGTGCCCCACCGCCCCCCACAATCACCTCGTCGGGCATTTGTGGTAGGTGTCGCTCGTAGGCATCCTGAATCGAGAGCGCCGTAAACCAGGTTAAGGTTGTGACGAAGTTTTGTTTTTCCCGCATGACCCGGTCGCGCCGTGACATGGCTCGCGCAAAGACCTCCTGGAAAAATGTGTCCCCAAAGTCTTCACGCCCGGCGGACTTGGGCGGTTTCCGTGCCAGAAGAGGGTGTTCCAAAAGCAATTTGAGCAGCTCATAGTCCGGCTCCTCCGCGCTGAGAGCAAGCTTGCCGTCGAGATCACAGCGCAGACGCCCCCGGCTGACCCACTGTGCGGCACGGTCAATAAGCATATTGCCCGGCCCCGTGTCAAAGCCGATCACTTGCTCCACTGCCGCATTCGGCGGGAGATAGGTGACATTGCCGATTCCACCAATATTCTGAATGGCGCGCGCCTTTGTCGGATGCGTGAGCAGGCACCAGTCGGCGTAGGGAACAAGCGGCGCTCCCTGCCCGCCGACGGCAACATCGGCGCTCCGAAAGTCCGAGACAACGGGGCAATTCAGGCGCTGTGCGAGCACGGCAGCATTGCCGATTTGCAATGTGGAGCGCTCGCCGGGCGTATGAGAAATTGTCTGGCCGTGGCTGGCGATGGCATCCACTTTACCCGCCTCCAGCGCCTCGACGGCCTC
>JANNDD010000042.1:0-10641 GCA_031387365.1 Armatimonas sp.
GCGATCATCTGCCGCGCTCTGGCTGAGCACGGCTTCACTGCCCTGTCAGATCCCCTGGCCGCGGAGCCCGTCACCGCCTGGGCACGTCTTGCCGTGCAGACAGGGCTCCCGCTCTCTGTCGGTCGCTACGAACAGACCCGCTGGGCATTTGAGGCGCTTCTTGCAACCCAGTCCATCGGGACCTTTCAGGTGAATCCCGCCTGGTGCGGTGGTCTGAGCGAGGCGCAAAAAATCCGCACCGTGGCCTCGGCACACGGTGTTAATGTCGTCCCCCGCTCGCCTGGCACACAGCTCAATCTCGCCGCTTCCTTGCACTTTCTGGCTTCCGATATCCGGCATCCGGGCCGTATCGAGCTGCGCCCGCCGCTCCTAGAAACAGATAGCCTTGAAGACCCCTTGCGGGAGATTTTTGCTGAGTGCATCGAAATCGAAGACGGCTTGGCAACCGTACCAAGCGCACCCGGCCTTGGGGTGACGGTGAATAAAACGCTGCTGGGTAACTACGCATTATGAACGAAGATCAGGAAATTATTCTGCGCCATGGCGCATGGGAAGCGGTAGTCGCGGTGCATGGCGCGTCGCTGCGGGGTGTGACAAACGGCGGTCAGCCGGTGGCGACAGGCTACCGGGGCATCGCCAACAAGCAGGGCGGACAAGGCGATGTGCTGATCCCGTTTCCGGGGCGTGTCGGTGGCGGGACCTACCTCTGGGACGGAGTACCCTATCAGCTACCCCAGACCGATAAAGATGGCCCCAATGCCATTCATGGGTTTGTGCGGACGGTAGACTGGGCTGCTGCTGAGCAGAGTGAGAGCCGTGCGCGTTTTACGCTGGCGTTCACGGGCGCACCAGGCTATCCGTTTCCGCTGGACTTAGAGCTCACCTACACGCTCAGCGACGAAGGCCTGCGCTGTGATTTTGGGATCACGAATACCGGTGCAGTGGCCGCGCCCGTGGCGACGGGCTTCCATCCGTACTTCACGGTCGGCTCCGAGCAGGTAGATACGGACTCGCTCACGCTGCCTTTTGCCTCCGTGCTGGAGATGGTGCAGTTTATTCCCACGGGTAAGATTTTTTCAGTAGCCGAAGCCGGACTCGATTTTAGGCGCTCTGCTCCGATTGGGACGACGGTTTTCAACCACTGTTTTCTCGCCCCCCAGCGCGGCTCCGATGGTCGCGCACGGGTGACCCTGACAGGCAACGGCAAGTCGGTGACGGTCTGGATGGACGAGGCGTTTGACTATGTGGTGCTCTACACGGGGGAGAACATGCCCGCCGAGTACCGTCGTGGCTCTCTTGCAATCGAGCCCATGACCTGCGGAAGCGATGCCTTTAATCACCCGGCGTGGGGGCTGCGCCGCCTGGAGCCGGGGGCACGCTTCGCGGGAAGCTGGGGGGTTGGCTAGCCCTAACCCTTACGCCGGGCAAAGTCACGGATGAGCGCTGCGAGGGCATCGCAGCCCGCCATGGGGAAGGCGTTGTAGATGCTCGCACGGAAGCCCCCGACATTGCGGTGCCCCGGGAGGCCGTCCATACCGGCTGCCACTGCCTCTGCTAAAAATGCTTTCTCCAGCTCCGCCGTGGCCACGCGAAAAGTAAGGTTCATCCACGAGCGGTGCTCTTTGACAGCCACGCAAGAGGAGAAAATGGGGGCACAAGCATCCAGCGCATCGTAGATTGCCTCCGCCTTAGCCTGGTTACGTGCCGCAATTGCTGCCACACCGCCCTCGGCGGCGATCCACTTTAGGGTCAGCCCTAGAACATAGATCGGGAAGACGGGTGGGGTGTTATAGAGCGACTGCTTCTCGCACTGAGTCTGGTAGGAGAGCATGGGGGCGAGGTCTTTGTGCGCTGTCTCCAGAAATGACTTTCGCACCACGACCATTGTCACGCCTGCTGGCCCCGCGTTCTTCTGCGCGCCGGCATAGATCAGATCGAACTGGCTGTAGTCCCGGTCCACGCCGAAGATATCCGACGAGGCATCGGCAATCAGGGGGGCACCGCCGGTTTTGGGGAGCGCAAAGACCTGTGTCCCCTCAATGGTATTATTCGTGGTCAGGTGGAAGTAGCGGGCATTACCTGATGGAGTGAGCTCGGGTAAGCGGTCGTAGTTTGTTGTTTTAGACGAGCCTGCCAGATGGACAGTGCCAACGCGCCTCGCCTCACCAATTGCCTTCGCACCCCACTCGCCCGCATCCACATAGTCCGCCATCTGCCCCGCACCCAGAAAGTTCAGAGGAAGCATCGCAAACTGTAAGCTCGCACCGCCACCCAGCAGCGCGAGGGCATACTCACTCTTGGAGAGCCCGAGGGTGGCGAGAACCTGTGCTTGCGCCTCGGCGTGAACCGGATCGTACCACTTACCTCGGTGAGATAGCTCCAGGATTGACATTCCAGAGTTCTGGAACTCTAAAACTGACTGGCTTGCTTCTTCGAGAACAGGGACGGGGAGAGTGCCCGGGCCCGCGGAAAAATTATAGATTCGATTCATGGTTTTGTGTTTGGCGAGGGCTTTATATTTGGTGCGGGCTTGAGGACGGGCTTACTCCGGTGAACCAGATCGCTCATGGTGACGAACTCATAGCCCTGTGCCTGTAGCGCCCGGACGATCTCGGGTAGTGCGCTAATGGTGTTCTCGGGGGCATTGTGGAGCAGCAGGATGGAGCCAGGCTTCACACGCGGAACGACATAGCGGATCAGGTCCTCGGGAACGTAGGGGGCGTGCTCAAATTTAAAGCCATCCACGGTCCAGTACGCTCCGTTCATACCCAGTGTGGAGGCGGCATCTGCGATAGCCCCGTTGAAGTTTCCACCGGGAGGGCGGTAGAAGCGTGGGCGCTTGCCCGTGATGTCGCGAACCACCACACTCGTGCGGCAGAGCTCTTTGCGGACATCATCTGGTGTGAGAAACGTCAGGTTGGGGTGGCTGTAGCTGTGATTGGCGATCTCATGCCCCTCGGTATTCATACGCTGGATAAGATCCGGATTCGCCTCCGCACGGGAGCCGACAATAAAGAAAGTCGCCTTGATATCTAGAGTGCGTAGGGTGTCTAAGAGTGCCGGGGTACGGTACTTAAGCGGGTTAGGGCCATCGTCTAGGGTGAGTGCGACAAGCTTCTGGGCTGTCTGTCCGCGCCAGTAGCCATTGCCCATGCCCACGTAGCGCTTGTTGTACTGCTTCAGGGAGGCGTAGGCGGAGTGGAACTGCGGGTCTATCGCGACCACGGACTCGATTCGCGCGAGGGCTTCCGCACTGTTTTTATTGCGGACGGCCCACTGGGCAAGTGCGTAGTGGGCAGCTTTTCGGCTGGGCTGTGGGGTGAGCAGTGCCAGAAGGCGTGCCTCAAGCGCCTCACGCTGCTCGGGCGAGAGCCGCGACGATGTACCGGCTGTTTTATTGGCAATCCGGACGACGCGCCGCAGCTCATTCAGAGGCTGGCCCAGGGTGTTACTCGCCGTGATAATCAGCGTGTAGAGACCATTGGCGAGTCGCCCGGTGTTCCAGGTAGTGACAAACGGCGGGCTATTAGTCATGGCCGTGTAGCCGCCAGGGACATGGTACGTCACCACTGCGGTGCCCTCGGGGATCTTACCTGGTGTTAGGGTTGCCTGGCCGCTGAGGGTCTGCATGTGTGCGATGGGTTGGGGAAGCGGAATGGGTGGGAGTCGGCCTGCGCAGCCCTCCGCCATCCGGGTTTCCACAAAGGGCAGGGTCAGGGCGCGGGACTCCTCGCAAGCGTGCCACTCAGGTCGCGCCAGCAGCGCTGTTAGTAGCGTATGGCCTCGCCCCTCGTCGCCCGCGCGAAGTGCCACCATTCCAGCAAGCTCTAACCGCAGGGCATCGGACTCGTCTGGCTTGACTTCCGCCAGCTCACGGTGAATCGAGCGATCTCCGGCAAGGTAGCGAATGTAGAGGCTCAGGTTGGAGTTGTCCGGGGCCAGAGCGGCGGCCCCTGCGCGATCTTTCAGAAGGAGCCGCGCCTGTGCTAGCCCGAGAGGAACCAGTAAATGGCTTGGATCTTGCTCCTGCGCACGCCGAAGTGCCTGCTCCGCATTTTTGCCGTCTCCTATATGGAGCGCTAGTACTGCCACTGCCAGTAGCCCACAGAACTCGTTGCTATCGAGCGCGAGCGCCCCGACAAGCGCTGATCGTGCCTGCCCATGCTCACCGGCCTCCAGGTAGGTCACCGCCTCGTCAAGCGCCGCAGGGTAGTCGGTCAGGGGATCCCGCGCCTCGGCGCAAAAAAAAGCCGATTTTGCCATTTCGGAGGCAATTATACCATCTGCTTCAGTTTGCTGCGTTTTCTGCCGATGATCTATGAGGCGCACACTTGCGCTGAACAGAAGGAAAAGGAACGATGCATCTGAAAAATCTTTTTACCTTGTCTGCCCTGGGTCTGGCTGCTCTTGCAGCCCTGCCTGCGCATGCGCAGGAGAAGAAAGCGAGTAAACATCTGCTTTTAGGCCCGCAGCTTGGTTTTTACACCCCTGCCTCACGGCTCGCACGGGATCGTTTTGGGGGGTCGTGGACGAATATCGGCCTTGGCATAGGCGATGTGGCGGCCCCGAAAGCAAAGGGTGAGGTGAACTTCGATCTGAACTTTATCTCGTCGCGCTCCAAGGAGGCTGAAGTTCTCCTGGCACCCATCGGGCTTGTCTACCGTCGGGGAGTCTCGGACAGTAAGAGCACTCGGCCCTATTTTGGGGCATCTGTTAACTTACTTGTCACGAACTTCCGCTCCAGCTTCTTGCTGGACAATATCCCGAGCGGCTGGCGCACCGGGACGGGGGGAAGTGTCTTTGGTGGTGTCTCGATAGGGAATCGCTTCTATGTTGAGGGGCGCTACTATGCCTTCAGTAAGGTTCGCAACTTCGATTTCTCAGGGATGAATCTCGGGCTGGGCTGGCGCTTGTAGAGATTTTCGAAAAAACCGAAACCAGCGTCCCCCGTTTTACGTATAGATTAGTAACGGGGGACGTGGTATTTTTAGACGTTTAGAGATATACTGCGGGACTACTTTGCGATGTTTAGATCACCCTGTCGGGAGCAAGTGAAGGCATGAAGTACAAGCGCTGCTGTGCGTGTGATTACTTTGTAACGACGGCGGATCGTCGCTGTCCAAACTGTGGCATTGCGGATCCCCGCAATGAGCGCCCTGATCGGGGGATTCCCGATATTGTCGCACAGGGCGATACCCTAACCATGGAAACTCCCATGACCGATGGAGCGCGTGCCGCTTTCGGAGGTTTTATTGGTGCGGTGATCGGTGGGTTTCTGATGGCGGGAATGGGAGTCGCGGTCGGAGTCGCCGTGGGAGTTAGCCTAGGGGTCTTGCTTGGGGCTGACAAAGAGTGGGCTCCCCCGGAGCTCTCACAGCTTGCCAAGCGTGTGATTGACTGTCTGCGCAACGACGAAGAGACGATCCGGCAGCGCCTTAGTGATATTGCCCAGCGTGAGCAGCGCCTGGAAGAGACCCGCCAGCAAGTCGTTACGTCTGTGGGCGATGCCGCCACGCAGGAGCGCTGGAGTAAAGTACGTCAGACCATTGACTCCGCCGCGGGGGTGCTCTCTAAACAGCGAGACCGCTACCACGCCAAGCTCTGGGAGATCGCGCTGGTACGCTGGCAAAACGCTCTGGAGCCACTGGCCGCCGATTGGGAGTCGCTGACCCACGAGGCGTGCAATCAACGTCTGCGCCAGTTAGAGCGGCTCCGTGCTCAGGGGAAACAGTATCTCGATGACTGGGAGGGTGTGGATCTGACCGACCTGCCCGAAGCACGCCGCTGTCTGGAGCGGCTACGCAATGCCCTGGAGAGCTGCGATCAGCTCCGTGAGGCACTGATTGTGGAGCAGGCTCGTCTTGCTGTGCAGGGAATCGCTCCCGTGGAGGAGGCGCTCACGAGCACACTGGGCACAGGAAACGCGGCGATGCATGCACTGGATGTCTTCAATGCTCGGGCCGCTCTGGGAGAGTTCGAGAGTGCCTTCGATGAGCTGGAGGCGGAGTACAATCGCCTCAGGAGCGAGGATGAGCTTGCCGAAAAAGTTACACTGGTTCAGCGCCACTAGCATTCTGTTACTACTAAGTGGCTGTGCCCGCATTGCCACGAACACCGAGGTGAAGGCCGATGGCTCGTTTGTGCGCACCGTGGTCTATCGAGGGAGTGCCCCCAGCACCGATGGCTTCACGATGGGGCCGTCGCTGGATGACCTGATCGCTCCACCTCGGACACCGGGCTGGAAAGTGACGCGGGAGACCGATCCCAAGAGCGAGAACAAGAGTGAGCTGATCGTCACGGCCACCCGTGCCTTCGCCGCCGGGGAGACCCTCTCCGATGACCTTGCGCTTAAGTCGCCGCCTAAGAAAGACGCGCCCAAGGGGACAGTCCCTACCACGACCCTGGGCAACACGCTCTCGGTGCGCACCCTCCCCGACGGCAAGCTGGAGTACCGCGAAGTGATCCGCTGGCGTGGCACCAAGCCTACCGAGCTCGCCACACCCGACCCCGAGCTCATGACACTGCTTGCCGTGACTCTCCCCACATTGGATAAAGCGGGGCAGGCGACGGTCACCCTACACCTTCAGCAGAGCCTCTGGCGTGCGCTCTTTGGCCCCGGCGAGCCGCTACTGGGCTTGCTCATCACGCACTCCGATCTCGGTGAGTTCAAGCTTAAAAAGCAGCTTAGCATCGTCGTTGATACCGAGCTCAAAGCCGCTCTGGGCGAGAAGCTCTCCGAGGCAGAGCGACGCACTGCCGTGCAAAAAATCGTTGCGACAATCACCGATGATGTTAAAGATAAGACCAAGAAGCAGGCTAATGCCGGCCCGGGCGGCGATAAAAACGACGATGCCCTTGTGGCGATACTTATCAAAGCCAAGCTCCCCGGCAAGATCCTCCAAACCAACGGCGAAGAAGACCCCGCCACCGGCGAGGTCGTCTGGGGCCTCTTTTCCCAAGCCGCCGCCGCTGGGGATGTCGTATTAACGGCTGTTTGCGAACCCGAAAAATGAGCGAGTCCTTCGGAGTTGCCGGGACACTAGGGCTTGACTCCTCTGAGAATGACTACCTCCAGATTCTCTATCTCCTGAACTATCCCAAGGCCGTGCTCCCAGTCTTCCAAAGCTGGCTGCGCTCGCCGTTTCTCAGTACTCAGCTCTACGGATTGCTAGGATTGCACGAACTTGATCCCGCTGCCTTTCGCCAGGTTGCGCCACGCCGGGGTCTGTGTCTGGGACACCAAAGAAAAGTACGACGAGTGGGTGCCCAAGAACCAGGCCAAGTTCACCTTCCCGAAGGAGTCGAGCCCGCTCTGAAGACGCTCGGCATTAGGCTGGACTAAAGCGCACGCGCCACGGCCTGTCGCCAGGTTTCCCGGCGATGGGCTCTTTCATCTTGCGTGATCTGAGGCTCGAAGACACGCTCCGCACGCCAGGGAGCCGCCTCGTTAAAAAATCCGATCGTCTGTCCCGCCATGAGCGCTGCGCCAAACGCGGTGGTTTCGGTCTCGGTGGGGCGCTCGATGGTGATTCCCAGCAAATCGGCCTGGAGCTGCATGAGGAAGTCATTGCGGGACGCGCCACCGTCCACGCGCAGTGTCTGAATCCCACTCATTGCCTCCAATAAATCCGCGTTTTGTTGTGCGATTGCTTCCAGTGTGGCGTAGACCAGATGCGCTTTCGTCGTGCCACGAGTGAGGCCGCAGATCAAGCCGCGCGCCTCGGGGTTCCAGTAGGGCGCTCCCAGCCCCGTGAAGGCCGGGACGAAAACCACACTACCGCTATCGGGCACGGAGCGCGCGAGTGCCTCAGTCTCGGCGGCACTTTCAATCAGCCCGAGCCCATCACGGAGCCACTGGACAGCAGCCCCTGCGATAAAGACCGCGCCCTCAGCGGCGTAGGCAAGCACTCCGTCTTTCTCCCACGCTACGGTTTGCAAGATGCCGGGAGCACACCCGAACCCACCCGGCTCTTCGCTCATTCCTCGCTCCGAGCCACCCTCCCTCAGGGCAGGGAGGGCGGGGAGGAGGGTCAGTAGAAAACAGCCCGTGCCGTAGGTGCACTTGGCCATGCCGGGGGTCACGCACTGCTGGCCGTAGAGCGCCGCTTGCTGATCGCCGAGAACGCCACAGATCGGGATGCCATCCCACGTGCCAAATACGCTCCCCGACGGCTGAATCGTGGGCAGTGAGGTGCGTGCAACCCCGAAAAGCGCGAGTAGCTCGTCGTCCCAGCAGTTGGTGTGCAGGTTGTAGAGCAGGGTACGTGACGCGTTGCTGGGGTCGGTGGCGAAGCTCGTGCCATCCGTTAGTTTCCAGAGCAGCCAGGTGTCAATCGTCCCAAAGATGGCGTTCTCGGTGGGAATGCGCTGGTTCAGCCACTCGATCTTGGTGCCGGAAAAGTAGGGGTCGAGCAGTAGCCCCGTCTTTGCCCGGATCAGCGGCTCATACCCTGCGTCTTTTAGCTCCTGGCAACGCTCGCTAGTCCGTCGGCACTGCCAGACAATCGCGGGTGCCAGCGGCTCGCCGGTGTGTTTGTCCCACGCCACGACCGTCTCCCGCTGGTTGGTGATCCCGATGGCCTGGATATTCTGCTTTCCCACCTGCGCCACGACAGAGTCCAGCGTTGCCTTCTGCGCCCGCCAGATTTCCTCGGGATCGTGCTCCACCCAGCCCGGCTGCGGGTAGTGTTGCGTAAACTCCTGTTGTGCCAGCGCCACACAGCGCCCCGAAGCATCAAAAGCCAGTGTCCGGCACGACGTCGTACCACTATCAATTGCCAGGATCATGGAAACATGTCCGCAACGGCGACGGAGTTAGAGTGGCCCAGCGGCGTGACGGAGTCGGTTTCTGCCAGGGTTCGGAGCTCGCCGTAGCCTTCGTCGGTGGGGGCACGGTGGACGATGAGGGTTCGGGCATTGAGATTCACGATCCAATACTCGGGGATTCCCGCATGGGCATAGAGTGTGGCTTTGGTTGTCTTATCGTAGGAAAGCGTCGAGTCCGAGACTTCTACGACGAGAGAGCAATCGGAAGCCGAAGGGTTGTTGGTATAGCTGCGACGGTGCTGCTTTAAAACTGCCAGATCGGGCTCCGGTGAGGTGTTGTCACTAATGTAGATCGGGGCGGAGTGCTGGACAAAGCCTCGGCCAAAGAAGGCACTCAGGCAGTCGTAGCCGTTGTCATTCGCGGCGGAGTGGGGCTGGTTTTGGGGCATTTTCGCAATGAGGTCTCCGTCAATGAGTTCGTAGTTGTGGGGCGTGATGAGGTTGGCATCGAGCATGAGCTTGACGTGGGCCTGAGTGAGCCTTAGCCGGGGACGGGGTATCAGTGTCGCCATACCTCCGATTTTATCGTATTTGCCGCTATAATCGGCATATGAAACAACAAGAAGTCATGCTGCGCCATCGCTGGTTCTACGTGGCACAGAACCTTCAGGTAAACGAGAATGTGCCTAAGGTAATTGAGCTGCTGAAGCGCGCTAAAGCCGCGGGCTACAACGGCATGGTGCTGGCCGACTACAAGCTTAATATCCTAGACCGGGTGCCAGACTACTACTTTAAAAACGCGGCGATGATCAAGCAGGCGGCGGCGGAGCTTGGGATTGCGATCTACCCGGCGGTCTGCTCCGGTGGCTACGATAATGGCCTGCTCGCCCACGACCCGAATCTTGCAGAGGGGCTGCCCGTCAAGGACGCCGTATTTACGGTCAAGGGGAAGACGGCGACGCTGGAAAGCGGAAACGTACTGCCAGGTGGCGCACTGGATGAGGCACGCAACGGGAACTTCGTGGGCTGGGACTTCAACGATGCGGCGGCGCTCGATACCAGTGTCAAGAAAAGTGGGGTGGGGGCGCTACGCTTCACGGCCACCGAGGGCAATCTTCGGGTGAGCAAGCGGCTCGCGTTGCCCCCGTTTCGCCAGTTTCATCTCTCGGTGTGGATCAAGACGGAGGGCTTTAAGAGCGCTGGGGAGATCCACTGCACGGTGCTTCCCGGTGGCGCGAAGGCAAACCTGTGTCACTCCAACGCCGGAGTGAAGCCAACTCAGGACTGGACCCAGCACCATTTTGTCTTCAATACGCTCGATAATCCGTCTATCGGCATCTATCTGGGCTGCTGGGGCACGAGTGGTGGAACGCTCTGGCTCGATGATGTGCGGCTCGAAGAAGCGGGGCTGCTCAATGTCGTGCGGCGCGCGGGCTGTCCGCTCACGGTGCGCGGCGACGACGGCACGCTCTACACTGAGGGCCGTGACTACGAGCCTATCGCCGATCCGCGAATGGGAAATATTCCCTGGCCCGGCGAGTTTGAGGTCTGGCACGCACCGCCGGCGATTACGCTCACGGCAAGCTCGCGTCTCAAAGACGGCCAGAAGCTGCGTGTCTCGTACTACCACGCCGTCACGATCTACGACGGCCAGGTCAGCGCGTCGCTGGTAGATCCCAAAGTCTTCGCACTGCACCAAGACCAGCTCCAGCGCGTCCAGAAGCTCCTCACCCCCGCCGGTTTCTTCCTCTCACACGACGAGCTGCGCACCGCAGGCTGGAGCGCGGATGCGCAGGCCACGGGCAAGACACCGGGCACTTTGCTGGCCGAGCATGTCCGAAAGTGCATCGCGCTGGCAAAACAGACCAATCCCCG
>JANNDD010000043.1:0-1299 GCA_031387365.1 Armatimonas sp.
CGAAGAGGCGTTGGATAGTATCGGGCGGGGCGAGAAAGGCGGCTGAGGTCACGGAGCCAGCGGGTCCAGAGCCACCCAGCGGCGCTCCTCCCAGGATTTCAGGCCCGCCTCGGCAAGCTGGACACCTTTGGCACCCTCGCGCAGATCGTAGACCCAGGGGGTGCCTAGCACGACGTGCTTCAGGAACATCTCCCACTGGATTTTAAAACCATTGTCCAGAATCTGGTTGGTCGGAACCGTCATCCAGTTCTCGGCGAAGTCAATGGGCGAGTCAATATCGGGGTTCCAGACCGGCCTTGGCGTCGCCCCATACGGCTGGATCGTGCAGCCACGTAGCCCCGCCACAGCACTGCCCTTGGTGCCATCCACCTGGAGCGTGAGCAAGTCATCGCGGCGCACGCGCACGGTCCAGCTGGAGTTGAACTGCGCAATCACGCCCCCATTCAGCTCGAAAGTGGCATAGGCCGAGTCGTCGGCGGTGCAGACATAGGGCTTCCCGCTCTCATCAATGCGCTCCTTCACATGGGTCGCGCCCAAACACGAGACAGCCTTTACCTCACCAAAGAGATTGTCCAGAACATAGCGCCAGTGACAGAGCATGTCCACGATAATCCCGCCACCGTCTTCTTTGCGGTAGTTCCAGCTCGGGCGCTGCACCGGAATGGCATCGTGGCCGGTAAAGACCCAGTACCCAAACTCGCCGCGCACCGAGAGAATCTCGCCAAAAAAGCCGGAGTCTATTAAGTTTTTGAGCTTTACCAGCCCCGGCAAAAAGAGCTTGTCCTGCACGACGCCCTGCTTAACCCCCGCCTTCTTGGCGGCTTCGTAGAGGGCATACGCCTCCTGGGTCGTCGTCCCCGACGGCTTCTCGCAGTAGATATGCTTGCCCGCCGCAATGGCTTTCAGCACCGCCGGAGCGCGGAGCTGCGTGAGCTGGGCATCAAAGTAGATCGGGTAGGCGGGATCGGCTAAGACCCCCTCAAGATCGGTGGTGTACTTCACGCCCCCGGCACGCGCCGCCAGCGCCGCGAGCTTCTTCTCGTTGCGCCCCACCAGAATCGGGTCGGGGACAATGCTCTCCCCATCGCCGATTTTTACGCCGCCCTGATCGCGAATCGCCACGATCGAGCGCAGCAGGTGCTGGTTGGTTCCCATGCGCCCCGTGACGCCGTTCATGATCACACCGATCTGCATACAAAAAACCTTCGTTTCAAAAGAATAACTAATGATTGTATCGCAGACGGGGAGTGAATTTAAGCAACCGGTTTATAAGCCCAATCAGAGTTCCAGCAAGTAGAC
>JANNDD010000082.1:0-3291 GCA_031387365.1 Armatimonas sp.
GTGAAGCTGGATGAGAAAAACAACTCCGTGATTGTCAATGGCGGCAAGAACACGGAAGAGGGCGACTGGATTGTAGTGCACCACGAGAGCTGGGACAAGGGCGTGGACGCGCGCAACTTCGCGGTGCCGATTGAGGGTAAATACACTATCCGATTACGGGCAGCAGGACGCATCCAGAGCCGGGAGCAAGTCACGGCAGCGGCGGAGAAGATTCTCGCGTTTCGCCGTGACCAGCAGATGAAAGAGAACCCCAACGGCGCAAAGTACCACCAGGAGGCCTACCAGCGCGATCTAAAGCACTTTGCCGCCGACCCGATCTACGGCTACGGTCCGGCGCGTGTGAAGCTCGTGCAGCATCTGGGGTCGCAGCCGCGCACGGTCGCTGAGGTGGATATCACCGAAGGCCCCAAGACCTACGAGTTCCCCACGCGCTTCACGCCCCTCTCCGCCGGGATCAACTTCCACTACGCCTACGACATCCCTAAGGTGCTGGAAAATTTCTGGTGCCAGGGCAACGATGCGTTTGCCCGCCCAGAGCTTCTCATCGACTGGTTCGAACTCGAAGGCCCGATCTACGATGCCTGGCCGCCCACAAGCCATACACGCATTCTCTTTCCGTCGCCCCTCCGCCAGAGCAACGAAAGAGCCTATGCCAAGGAAGTACTTGCAAAGTTCATGCGCCGGGTGTACCGTCGGCCTATCGCGGAGGCTGAGCTCACGGGCAAGCTGACGCTCTTTGACCAAGCGCGCCAAGAGAAGGCCAGCTTTGTTGACGCAATTAAAGCGCCCCTGACTGCCGTGCTGGCCTCCCCCAACTTTCTGTTTCTTATGGAGACACCCAGCAAGCTCACCGACCACGCACTCGCCGCTCGCCTCTCCTATTTTCTCTGGGCCGCGCCGCCCGACGAGACGCTCACCCAGCTCGCCGACTCGGGAAAGCTCCGCAATCCTGCAACTCTCAAACAGCAGACCAACCGTCTGCTTGCCGACCCGCGCTCTTCGGAGCTTGTTCGCCGCTTTGCCGGGCAGTGGCTGGGCCTCAACCAAGTCGGAGCCAATCCACCCGCCGCCGATCTCTTCCCCGGCTACGATAGGCACTTCGAGCTCTCGATTGTAGGGGAGTCCGAGGCGTTCTTTGCGGAGATTTTAAAGAATGATCTGGATGCACTGAGCCTCGTCAAATCCAATTTTGTCGTGATCAATGAGCGCCTGGCACGGGCCTACGGAATTGCCGATGTGAAAGGCGATGCGTTCCGGCGCGTTCCCGTCCCGCCGAGCGTCCACCGTGGCGGCGTACCGACGCAAGCAAGTATCCTCACGATTACATCCAATGGCACACGGACATCGCCCGTGAAACGCGGCACGTGGATCATGAAGACCCTGCTCGGAGCCGATCCGGGGCTGCCCGTGGCCAATGCAGGCGAGATCGCCGCACGCGTGCCCGGCATTGAGAAAGCGACAGTGCGCAAGCGTCTGGAAATCCACCGCACGCGCCCCCAGTGCGCCCGCTGCCACAGTCGGATAGACCCACTTGGGTTCTCCCTCGAAAACTTCGACGCGTCGGGGGCGTGGCGCGAGCGCGAGGGCTTTGGCTACAAGGGCCGCGTCGAGCAAAACGACCCTGTGATAGATGCCAGCTCGCAGCTCCCCGATGGCACCAAGATCACCGGCGTGGACGGCCTCCAAGACGCGCTCTTAGCCCGCAGCGACGACTTTCTCACCTGTCTCGCCACCAAGCTCATCACGTTTGCACTAGGCCGTGAGCTGAGCCTCGCCGATCGGCCCTTGGTCCAGAGCGCGGTCAAGTCCATGAAAGCCCACAAGAACACCCTACGTTCGCTGATCGAGTTCACGGTTACCTCAGAGGCGTTTCGCACCAAATGAAAGCGATAAAGTAGACGATGCCAAGCCCCTTTCCTGGAATGGATCCCTGGCTGGAGAACCGGATTCTCTGGCAAGGCTTCCACAATGTCTTTATCTCGCTCTGTATGGCAGCACTTAACCGGGCGCTGCCCGAGGGTGTGGTGGCGACTACCGAGCTACGCATCCAGCGCATCGAAGGGAGTGCCGAAGAGCGCCAAGCATTTATCACGCTCCGGGATGCACTCTACCAAGAGCGGGTCCTCACGGTGATTGAGATTCTCAGCCCGTCCAATAAGACAGGCCGTGGCTACGAGCAGTACCGGGCCAAGCAAGACGAGCTCCTCGAAAGCGAGACGAGCCTGATCGAGATCGACCTACTACGGGCAGGAGCACACACGGTCGCGGTGCCGGTCTCCAGCCTGCGGGAGCGGGGGGCACAGTGGGAGTATCTCATCTGCCTCCATGATGTCACCGACCGCTGGAATTTCCAGGTCTGGCCCCTGCTGCTGGCCGACCGCCTGCCCACGCTGCCCATTCCCCTTGGCGAGGACTACTCCCCGGTGACCTTAGACCTCCAAGCGGTCTTTTCTGAGTGCTACGACACAGGGCGCTACGGAGCCCTCCTCCGCTATCAAGAGCCCCCCGAAGTGCCTCTTTCCGACGAGCAAGTACAGTGGGCACAGGAGCAACGAAAATGAACTCTATGAACCGACGATTTGTTCTGCGCGCCGCAGGCGCGAGCCTACTTCTGCCGATGCTGGAGGCAATGCTCCCCCGCCGTGGGCAAGCCGACGAAAGTAAGTTCGAGCCGTGGGCAAAATCCGATGTGAAGCATCCCCGCTTGATCTGCTGCTACATCCCCAACGGAGTGAATATCGCGGAGTGGGTCCCCAAGGACACGGGCACGGCCTACACTCTCTCCCCGACACTCGCGGCCCTAGCCTCTATTCGCGATGAGTTCACGGTGCTCTCAGGCCTCGGGCATCCTGGCTCAGAAGGGGGGCACTCGGGCGCGGACACGTGGCTGACGGGCGCGAATCTCAAGGGCCGCCCGGGTTCGGACTACGCCAACTCCATCTCGGTAGATCAGCTCCTGGCGGCAGCACATGCCAAAGCCACACGCTACCCCTCGCTCCAGCTCTCGGATCTCTCGGGCACAGGAAGCGCGGGACACTCCCACACCCTCTCGTTTGATCGCAATGGCACGCCCCTGCCCTCCGAGAACTCCCCACGGCGGCTGTTCGAGCGCCTCTTTGTTCCCGAAAACGCCGCGGATCGCGCCGCTGCGCTCCATCGGTATACCCAGCGTCGCTCTATTCTGGATGACATTGCTGCTGAGGCGAAGGCGCTGGACAAGAAGCTCGGCACGGATGATAAGCGCAAGCTCGATGAGTACTACACGTCGGTGCGTGAGACGGAGCAGCAAGT
>JANNDD010000084.1:0-1084 GCA_031387365.1 Armatimonas sp.
CCAACGAGGCCGCAAAGCGCCGCAACTTTCTCGGCTTAGTGAGTGAGCAGAGCCTCTACAACCTCAACGCCCGGACAGTCGAGCGGGACTTGCTTCCCGCGTGTGAGGACTATGGCCTCGGCGTGATTCCCTGGTCTCCCCTCGCAGGTGGCCTTCTCGGCGGCGTGCTGGGAGACATTGACGAGGGCTCGCGCCGGGCGGGGATCAAGCTCGACGAGGCGGCTCGGGTGAAGATCACGGCGTGGGAAGCACTCTGCGCGGAGCTGGGGGAGTTCCCTGCCGATGTGGCGATTGCCTGGCTACTGCACCAGAAAGCCGTCACCGCGCCGATTATCGGCCCACGGACGCTGGCCCAGGTGGATGGTAGCCTGCGGGCACTGGAGATCGCGCTGAGTGAGGAGACTCTCAAGAAGCTCGACGAGATTTTCCCGGGGCATAAACCTTCGCCCGAGGGCTATGCCTGGTAAACTTAAGCAATGGGCTTTCCCACTGTGATCTGGCGTAAGGAGCGGGCTACCTTTGCTGCTTACGCCTCCGAAGGTTTTCCGATGCCAGCGGCGCTGGTCTTCCCTTTCTATGGGGACAAGATCGTGCTGGCAGAGATTCCAGGGCGTGGCTGGTGCATCCCAAGCGGGCGATTAGAGCCGGGCGAAACGCCTGAGGCGGCGGCGCGGCGTGAGGCGTTTGAGGAGGCAGGCGCGACTCTCGGGCGCATGATCTGCCTGGGACATTTTATCCTCACCGACACCCAGACCGGAGCGATTCACCATGCCCCCACGTTTGTGGCCGATGTCCAGGGGCTGGGGGAAATCCCTGCGGGCAGTGAGTCCACAGGGCGCTTCCTGGCGAACATCGAAGACATCGCAGGACTGTACTACGCCTGGGACGACCTCCTCGCCGCCGTGTTTGAGGCGGCCGCCACGGCGAAAGAGCATCTGCTCGCGGCGGGAACGTCGCTGTCGGAGTTTACCGGCCTGTGAGCAACCGACCTAACGGAAGCTTCGTGGTTAGCGCTGAGAGTTTGTCTTTCTCAAAGCCGTTGCGTAGACGATACTTTAGGATTTCCGAGAGGATCACGGGGAGC
>JANNDD010000110.1:0-3923 GCA_031387365.1 Armatimonas sp.
GCGGCTGACAAAGGGCAGAGCGGCCAGCTTGCCCAGGCTGCAGCTGGGAATCCGCACCGCCAGGCTGTTGATGATCGGCAGGTGCCGGTAGATATCTCCGCCCAGCGCCGTGATCGCCGCTTCCTGAGCCGCCGTCGGTGCGCTCTCAGTTCTGACAATCACCGCTGTCCAGCCCTTGCGGGGGGGAGATTTCAGTTGTTTCTGTATGACGAGATCCGCCTTATCGGTCACGGCACTGTGCGCGACCAGTGGTAGAGACAGTGCTGAGAGTCCCAGCAGCACTATTCCTAAGTTTCTAATGTACATCCTGTAAGTTCCTTGGCTCGAATGACTTCGCTTTTCGGTAGCCTGGCGACCGTGTCACTTTTTCGGTGAGTTAGGCCCATCGCTTTGCGCCGCCGCCTTTCGGTCGGTTTTGCCCTTTCGGTTGCAAAGGAATTTGTTTCACTCTGTGTAGTGTTCAACACTTTAAGATGCGTTCACGTCGGTTTTACAGATACCCCGAGCAATACCAGAGTTTTTTTTGGCATTGCTCTATTGTCAGGAACTCGGAGGCGATATAATCTATACTAAGTAGAGTAAGACCACGCGGCTTTGACCCGCGCATGGAAAGGACACGAAACAAATGGCATTGACACTTGAAGCGGGTAAAGACCAAGAGATTCTCTCTGACCGCGCCTGCCCCCTCTCTCTGACGGAGCGAGCGATCCAGGAAGTAAAAGATATTCTGGAGCAGCAGGGCAACCCTGAGGGCGTTCGTCTCCGTGTCTATGTGAGTGGCGGTGGCTGCTCCGGCCTCCAGTACGGTATGGCGCTCGACGAGACCGTGGACGAGGGCGATGAGACGTTTGAAGATAGTGGCGTCGGGATTGTTCTGGCCCCGATGGACATCCGCTACTTAGTGGGCGCCGTGGTGGACTATGTCACCACCCCCATGGGCGGTGGCTTCAAGGTGGAGAACCCCAATGCAGTGAAGACCTGCGGCTGTGGCTCTAGCTTCTCCGCAGAAGACGATGCTGCGGGCAAGACGATCACCGGCGGCTGCGGCTCCTGTGGTTCCAATAAATAATTAAAAAAGAAAGCCCCGGCGCACCCGCGCCGGGGCTTTTGGTGTTTTATGACTCGTACCGCATTTTTGCTGATGTGTGCGTCGCTGGGCATCGCTGCCCCTGCTCAGCACCAGTGTGAAAACCTCTCCCCAACCCCTCTCCCGGGCAGTCGTCCCTCCTTGGGAAAGGGGCTTCCTGATTTTGGGCTCCCTCCTTTCCCAGCGAAGGATGAGCGCCCGGGAGAGGAGGGCCGGGGAGGAGAGGTTCGTTTTTACACAGATTCCCAGCACGTGCCTGGCCGAGCGTTTGATCCGAAGGCACCGAGGCTCTTCGATGGAATGCCGAATTTCTCCCTGCGCCCTAGTGTCACGGCGGCACAGAGCGGGGTGTGGGGCGATCCGAGCACCTGGGAAAGCGGCAGCGTCCCCAAGCCCACCGACACCGTTCTCATTCCTTCGGGCGTCAAAGTGACGGTAGTTGATGGCGAGGCAAGAGTGATTGCCGTGCGCGGCGTGCTGAGCGTGGCCGGCGGCACACTGATCGCCAACACGGTGCAGGTGCTCCCCGATGGCTACTTAGAGCTCGGGCACAGCGGCCAGCCCGTGAGCGCACGGCTCGTGCTGGGCGGCGAGCGCCTCTCGAAAGCCGACGATCCCGAGCAACACGGGGCAGGGTTACTCGTTCTCGGGAGATTTGTGGCCTGTGGTGCGCTCAAGACCCCTTTTGTACGCCTTGCCAGTGGACCCAAGCGCGGTGCGACCACGCTCACGCTTGCTCAGCCAGTACAGGGCTGGCAGCCGGGCGACACGCTTGCCATTCCCGATACGCGCTCCCCCGCCCGCCGTGGCAAGAGTGCGAGCTGGAGTGAGAAGTGCAAGATTACCACTCTCTCCCCCGATGGCAAGACCGTGACTCTCGCCGCGCCGCTGGCCTTCGATCACGCCGGGCAGGAGCGCTTCCTACCCCACGTACTCAACCTCACGCGCAGTGTCACGGTTCTTTCGAAGGGGGTTGCAACACCCGCCCATGTCTTTCTGGGGGAGGGGGCCACCACCCAGATCGAGAATGTCGCGTTCAACGACCTAGGGCGCACAGGAACCGACCCGCTCCACCCGGAGAAAAATCATGTCGCGCGCTACGCCTTTCACTTTCACCACGCCTCGGGGCCGTTTCGGGGCGAGTGGCGCGGCAAGCTCAGCGGGTGTGCCTTCGATGGCAGCCCGAAGTGGCAGCTGGTGCTGCACGGCACGACCAAAGTACGCGTGGAGAACAACGCATTCTGGGGCGCAAAGGGCGCTGCTGTGGTCGTGGAAGACGGCCACGAGGCATGGAACGAGCTGGTCGGCAATATCGCCGCCCACTGCGCGGGCACCACGCCCGGCGAGAGTGAGCCGGGCCAGCGTCCCGACAAAGAGGATGTAGGCTCCGAGGGGGTGGGGTTCTGGCTGACCAACGCCGCCAATCTCTGCAAAGATAATATCGCCGCCGACTGCGCCCTCGCCGGGTTTCTCAAGTTCCCCCGCCCAGAGCGTCCTCTGCGCGGCTCCCTTGCCTACTTTGCCGCAGCCACCGAGCTGCCGTCCCGCGAGCTGCGCTTTCCCTGGGCCGATAATCTCCCGTTTCCCGTGCCCTTTGAAAGCAACGAGGCCTACGCCTGCCTTCATGGCCACGAGTTCTGGGAGGAGTCGCCCTTTGTGGTCCGAGACTCCGTTGCCTGGAACTGCCACCAGGGCCTGGTTCCCCGCTTCACCGAGCCGATGGTCGTGGATGGCCTGATTGTGCGCGGCGATTCTGGGGCACTTGGCGATGATTCCGACCCGACGATCGGGGTTCCGAATCGCTACTACCCGGTGACGGGCCAGCTCAAGCGCCTGGATATTTCCGGAATGGCGATCGGGGTGAAGCAGCAGACCCCGCGCGGCACCAACGAGCCCAACGGCCGTCAGTTCGATGTACGGATTGAGGATAGTGTCTTTGCCTGCCCGGTGGGTGTGCGCATCGAAGGCGACCTGCACTACAAGCGCGATGCCGTCGGTCAGAGCCGCACGCTGGTGAAAAACTGCAAGTTCAGCCCCTCCGCGAGCGGTAGCGGGAGAGGGATTGACATGGTTCTGCCCTTTGGCAACGACATCAACCCGCTGGCCGCCGACGAGGTCTATGTGGAGAGCTTCCAGGGCAAGCCCGGCGCGAACTTTCGGCTCTACTACGATATCCAGGCACCGAGCGTGATTGTCCCGTTCGCCACCCCCGATGCGGGAATCCACAACCTTCCCCCCGATCAGGACGAGGCGCTCTACCACGATGGCGAGAAGCACTTTCGTATCCGGGGGCTACCCGAAAAAGGGCTGACAAACCAGCAGGCCTGGGCGAAGTATAAGAAAGCCTGGGCAGGCAGTGTCGCGCCGCTGGAGGCAAAAAAACACCCCACACTGGGCGGACTGGTGCAGCCGATCACGGCCGTCCCGCCGCTCTTTGTGCAGCCCGTCGCGCTCTCGGGCATCCAGCTCGACGGTGACAGCACGGCTTGCTGGAGCGCGGTGCACAACTGGCACAAGCTCTGGGAGCGGCTGGAGCTAGAGGTCCGCGTGGACGGCAAGAAAATCGGTACCGTCCACGCCGACCAGTACAACGCCGTCAGCCACCGCACCGACGGCTTCCGCTTCCACTTCCCCAGCACCGTCCGCGATGGCCGCGAGCACGAAATCGCGATTGTCGTCGTGGGCACGGAGATTCACATCCCCGGCTCCCCCCTACGCCGCGTGCTGCGCTGAGCCGAATGGGTTGCCCTCCCTCCAGCGCTTGTTTCCCTCCCCCGCCTCCGTTCGTTCCTCTCTACGGCACCCCCTCCCGGGTACCCTCTGGGTGAATGGGAGA
>JANNDD010000121.1:0-3115 GCA_031387365.1 Armatimonas sp.
CATCCTTCTCGCCCTGCCAGACTCCGGAGCGGTCGCCGTAGATGCGGTTCTTGAGGTAGGCATAGCCCTCGGCGTAGTGGCTGGGGAAACGAATGGCCCCCTTGGTTCGGGTCTCCACCTCCGAGATTAAGTAGTCCAGCACCAGCGCGATGTGCGGCCAGGCATGGTTGAAGTGAAACGAGTTGTAGCTCAGCTCCGCAAACGGGTGGAGCGGGTAGTCGGGCTTCTCGTAGACCGTCGTCCGGGCCGTGTTCATGTGGTAACCGGGGAAGCTGGCGTAGCGCCCCACCACAGCAGCGCGGGCAAGATCATGAAGGAACGTGTCGCCAGTGAGCGCGGCGATTCGCAGGAGCCACGGGGCGAAGCAGGTCAAAAAAATCCCCCGGTGCCCGACGCTCGTCCCTGATGCCTCTGGTGTCAGCCCAATCTCGGAGAGCCGCCACGCGGGAACACTCTCTTCGGGCACGGGCATCGGGCCCTTGGTGCGCTTGGCAAGGTAGCTATAGATCGGCGCTTTTCCACCTTTATTGACCGTGATATTCTCCGTGGGAATGGTCGGGCAGAGCCAGATAAACTGTGTGAAGCGAAGCGCCGCTTCGTGGGCCGCATCCCGGTAGCGCATCTCACCCGTCGCCTCGTAGAGAGTGAGGAGCGCGAAAAAATCGGGGACAAAGCTGTTCCAGAAGAACGAGCCCGGTGCAAACTCCGCCTGCCGGGTCTGCACCTGCGCCTTGAGATAGATGTCGGCCTTGGCGCGGGCGGCATCGAGCCAGCGCTTTTCCCCCGTGGCGTCGTAGAGCGCGAGCTGGTTCTGCCAGGTGTCTTCAGCTTGGGGCGTGTCTAGGTTTAACGTGCGCTTTTGCTTGAGGAGCATGGTTGCGTAGCCCAACAGCAAGGGCGAGCGGCGCTGGGTGATGGCGTAGAGCGCCGTCAGCTCCGAGAGCGGAGCACACGGGCCAAGCAGGCGCCACGACGGGTTCTGGATCTTGATCTCCGGCGAGGTCGAGAAGAGAAACTTCTCCCGTGAGAGCAGATACTCAATCAGCGGGTAGGCACGCTCTTTGAAGATCACAGGGTCGTCGAGCACGAGCGCGGCGGAGAGCGGGTGGAGCGCGGAGACATTCTTCACTGTCCCTGGCGCATCCGTCTCGTAGGAGAAGCCCTTGAGTTCTTTGTTGAACTGGCTGTACTCGCTCAGCCCGTAGGTCACCATGTTCTCCAGGGTCTGGTTCAGCGAGTGCGTGGTGCTCTGGCGATAGTCGCGGAAGCCGTAGAGCCCCCGCGCCAGGCTCTGGTAGGTCGTCAGAAGCGACTGCGGTTGTGTGATGAGCCGGAGCGCAAACGTAAACACCTCACCCGGTTTGCACTGCGAGTTCACGCCACCTAGCATCGGGGCAAAGAGCATCGGTCGGGCCTTGCCGTCGCTATCGCGCAGCGCGACCCCAAAGCGTGAGTTTTCAAAAGTGGGGAGCGGCTGAAACGGAAGCTCAGCAGGCTCAGCGATCAGGCCGTAGGTTCGATCTTGGGCCATCACCAGCGTGGTCGGAAGCGGGCAGTGAAAGGCGGGCGTCAGAAACGAGGCGCTGGGGAAGCGCCTCTCCTGCCAGATCAGGGGCTGCCAGCTCTCCTGGGAGTTTTTGGGGTCGGTTGCCTCGGCTCCGACATAGCCCACGGAGTAGAAGCCAGGGCGCTTGGGCGTAAGCGTGAAGGTGAGACGTGGGGACTCTTTGCCTTTAAGAAGCTCAATCTGTGCCACGAGCATAAAATCTGCGTGCTTAGCAAAGTGCCAGCGCACTATCTGGCCCACGATCTCGGTGCGTGTTGCCGTGAGCGCGGACAATGCAGCGGCGCGGAAGAGGTTGCCCGTGCGGTTGGCACCGCTGCCCTGAAGCGTCGCCGGATCAAGGCCATCGCCTGCGGTAATCTTGGTATCGGTCGCCGCTGTTTTCAGTGAGCTATCTGCGCTCCCAGAAGCGCGAAGCCAGGTGGGAACGCTATAGTTGATACTGTGCGGCAGCTCGGCGCGACGGAGCGTCACTTTCGGGTCGTCGTCGCGCTGGAGCACCAGAAATTGCGGCGCAAAGCGCGTCGGAGCGCCCCC
This sequence comes from Armatimonas sp., assembly GCA_031387365.1. Lineage (GTDB taxonomy): Bacteria > Armatimonadota > Armatimonadia > Armatimonadales > Armatimonadaceae > Armatimonas. The sequence goes on from JANNDD010000121.1 coordinate 2,102, forward strand.
TGCGTTTGCTGCAAGGGAAAGTGTACCGTCGGGAAGGACGGTGAGCGTGTAGGCAGCGTTCTTCAGAACGGTGGGCACTAGCGGATCTCCACCGGGTTGCTGGTCATGAGTGCATCGTGAAAGCCGGGTGGCACATCTACGACAGGCTTGTCCAGCCGCTTCCACGGGCCATCGGGCGAGTCGGCCACGGCGTGGGCGATCTCGGAGTGGGTCACCCAGGCGTAGTGGCCTAGCTTTCGCGGCCAGCGTGAGTAGAACAGATGGCACGTACCATCATCGGTGCGGATCATGCTCCCACACCAGATGTAGTAGTTCTCATCGCGAAAAACCGCCGTCCTCGGCACCGGAAGCAAGCGTAGCTCAGGCATACCTGATTATACGAGATCAGACCCGCGCATGGTTTATCCGTCACGCCTCGTTTGTTATCGGATTCGCTCTCTCTCGCCCACGGGCTAGAGCTGGTGCCGCCCGGCTCCTACTCGCTTCGCCGTGTCGCTTCCAGGGAGCTTTATTTCGGCGTGGCAGCCCTTGGGAACCGTCAGTTCTAGCGTGAGCCGATCTGGCTGCTTGCGCCAGCTCACGTTGATGTCCCCGTGGGGCGTGGGAACGATGCCCTTGGCCCAAGCGAGGCCACTGGGCTGCGGCGCGATGGTGAACGTCTCAAAGCCGGGGGTGGCGGGGCGCACTCCTAGAATCTGCGTCGTCATCTGGTAGAGCGGTGTCCCACCCCAAGAGTGGCTCAGGTCCCCCCGATCCCACATCTCGAGGAGCGACTGCGTTTCCTCGACGATCTTCCAGCGCTTCAGTTGCTCGGGCGCGTGTTTCTCAAAGAGCCCTGTGTGCGCCAGTGCCGCGAAGACAAAGTGCATGAAGTAGGGCTGGCAAGAGAAGTTAGACGCCGTGATGGCTTTCTCCACAATCGCTGCCTGTCGCTCTTTGGGTGCAAGATCGTAGAGCGCGGCGAGGAACTGCAAGTGCGCTGTGAAGGTCTCGATCTCTTTGTCGGCGGGGAGC
>JANNDD010000138.1:0-3069 GCA_031387365.1 Armatimonas sp.
AGCAAGGGGACGTATTCAAAGGGCATCTCAACCTCATTATCCCCCGACGTGAAGGTCGGAGGCTGGCTGGCCTGCGGCCATAAAGTCGCTCCGCGACATCGTGGCGCTTGCGCCAGAAGCGAAGCGTGCTCTCCTCGTTCATGAGGGCGGCTAATCTACCCCTTTGATGCTGGCAATCGGGGTGAGGATGGTTTCGATGGTGGCAAGATCAGCCGCGACCACGGCTTCAATAACATCCTTGGCGGGCTTGTAGACATCGGGGGACTCGTCAATGGGGACGTTGCCACCGGCGTTGACCATGACGTTGAGTGCCTTCATCTGGCGGTTCACCCCGCTCTGGGTGAGGCTTTGTTTGGCCGCGCCACGGCTCATCTTGCGGCCACAGCCGTGATTGACACTCCAAAGGGCGTTGGCGGCTCCGGGGCGAGCACGGAGAATGTAGCTGTTGTCGCCCATCGAGCCGGGGATGAGCACGGGATGGCCGGTGGCTTCCCATTTCGTCCCGACCAGCTCAGGGTGGCCCGCGGGGTAGGCACGGGTCGCGCCTTTTCGATGCACCCAGGCCGAGTCGCCGTCTGGGGTTTTCTCCGGCTGCGCTAAGTTGTGGCTGATCTCGTAGACCAGCTCGGGCTCCTTGCCAAAGACCCGGCGAAACGCGGTGCCGATCTGCTCCCAGAGGAAAAGTCGGTTGGCGATGGCGAAGTTTGCCCCAGCAGACACCGCGTTCTTGTAGCCCCACCAGAGCTTGGAGTCCGGCTTGATGTAGGTCGCCTCGACACCGATTCCATGGCGGTCTTTGACTTCGGCGCGAGCAGCATACATGTAGTGCTGCGCTAATTGGAAGCCAAAGCCACGCGAGCCGGTGTGTACCATCACCCACAGATAGCCGTCTTGGTCGTACTGCAGCTCCGCAAAGTGATTGCCGCCGCCAAGAGAGCCAAGCTGCCCGATTCCCCGGTTAAACGCGCGCTCGGGAGCCTCCCAGCCATCGTCTACGGGCAGAAAGTCACGCTCGGAGTTCTCGCGCTCGTAGCCCAGCGCCGCCGCGCCGGTGCGGATGATCTCCTGAAACTGCTTGTTGCTCACGGAGATATTTCCGCGCTGCCCGACCCCCAGGCCAATGCGACGCATCACTTCCTCGCTGAACTTGCGCCGAAGTTTTTCATCCAGCCCCTTGGTATGGGGCACATCAGACTTGAAGCATAAAATTCCGCAACCAATATCAAAGCCAATCGGGGCGAGGAGCAGCGTCCCATCGGTGGAGATGACGCAGCCCACGGGGACGCAGTTGCCGACATGGGCATCGGGGGTGAGAACCAAGTCCTTGACGCCAGGGTAGGTTGCGGCCCAGGCAAGCTGTGCAAATACCGATTCCTCAAGTTGGCCGAAGAGTTTTTCGGTGAAGAAAAGTCGTGCAGGTCTCTCCAGTCCTAGTTCTTGGAAGTCCAGGGTATAGTAGCCGCCACTTTCATGACGAACGCAGGCATCTTTGTAGCTCATACGGCACAGTATCGCAGGAAAGTGGTACAGTGTTAAAGATAAAATATCGGAGGGGCGTGCAGATGAACTCGGCTCAGCGTCTATTGCGAATCGCGGTGGTTGTTCTGGTGATTTGTATGGGGCTCTTCCCCCCCTACATTATCCGTGAGGATGTCAAAAGCACACGGTGGGTGTGCTATGGGCCTATCTGGCAGGCACCGTACCCCGCTAAATCAGATGTCTTACCGTCGCAGCCGTACTGCCCAGAAGGGCAACCCAACGGCTTTCTTCTGCTGGCCCAGCTTACGGTGCTCTGGATGGGGAGTAGCTATCTCTACTCGGGGCTGGGCAAGCTCGCCTGGGATCCGGATAAGTACCCCGAGTACTACCGTCCCTAAGCTGTAGAATAGTGGTGATGATTCCCCAAGTTGCTGTTCCTGCGGCGCAGACTGCGCTGCCCTTTCCTCACCTACCTGCCGTCTTGCTCGATGAGCCCAACACGGGCTACGGACTGGCGCAGGCACTCTGCAGGGAGCAGAAAGCGCAGGGGCGACTGCTCTGGGTGGATGCGACCGCCAATATAGACCGGGTGAACACGGCACCAAAGATTCAGGCACTCGTTGCCAAGATCAAGAGTGTGGGCTTTAACACCGTGGTCTTTGATGTCAAGCCGATCCTAGGGGAGACGCTCTACCCGAGCAAGTTTGCTCCCAAGCTCACCGAGTGGGTGCGGCCCTGGGCGACCTACAAGCTGCCCGCTGACTTTGATCCCCTCAAAGTCATGAGTGCGGAGTGTCGCAAGCAAGGCCTCAGCTTGATTATCGCCTTCAATGCGTTTTCCGAGGGGCACCGGGAGTTTCCCAAGAAGGGGCTTGCTGTCGAGAGGCCGCAGTGGCAGACAGTGCTCTACGAAAACACGGTTGCTGTTGAGGGGAACACGCTGGGCGAGTCGCTCCAAATGCTCACCGAGACGAGCAAGCTACCCAAACTCACGGCGGAGAGTTTTTCGGTCGCGCTCGACAAAGACGGCAAGCTCGTTGCGCTCTTCGACGGCACTTCACTGGCAGCACTGGCTCCCAAGCCCGGCGAGAGCGGTGCGTTTCTGGTGGCGGTTGGTGGCAAAGAGGCGGCGTGGCTGCGGGCGAAAAAGCTCGGGGAGACACTCGTGCCCACACTGACCCCGCGCTTTGTGAAGCTCGGGGACATGCCCCAGCGCCAGGTGCCGCTGATGACCAACCCGCATCACCCCGACGTGCGGCAGCGCCTGCTTGAGATTCTCGCGGAAGTGGCGCGGGGCTACGATATAGACGGCGTGATCTTCGATGACCGGCTGCGCTACGCCGCGCTCAACGCTGACTTCTCGGACGTCGCCCGGCAGGATTTTGAGAAGGCTCTGGGCAAGCCGGTGGAGAGCTGGCCGCAGGATATCTTCCGCTGGGAGGTCGCCTGGCCGGATCTAAGCCGCCGCTGGCCCGTGCCCGGCCCGCTCTACGAGCAGTGGCTGACGTTTCGCGCCCAGACCCTGAAAAGCTTTGTCGCCGATGCCGCCAAGACCGTGAAGGCAATCAAGCCGCAGCTGAGCTTTGCCAC
>JANNDD010000174.1:0-14687 GCA_031387365.1 Armatimonas sp.
GAGGGCGAGACACTCCGGCTCATTTTGGTGCAAAACCACGGCACGGATCATAACTTAGGAAAGTTCCGGTTCACCGCCCTCACGGGTGCGGAGGTGCCCGAGGCTCTGAAAAAAGAGCTCGCCGATGCCAAAAAAGCAAGAGCCGACTACGAAGCCAGCATTGGCCGCTGCCTCGTCACGGTCAAAAACACCAAGCCCCGCACCGTGCGGATTCTCCCCCGTGGTAACTTCCTCGACGAGAGCGGCGAAGTGGTGACATCAGCGACGCCTAACTTCCTTCCCCCCCTTCGCGGAGCCGGAGGGGGGCCAGGGGGGAGGTTGGATCTCGCCAACTGGCTGGTCTCACGGGAGAACCCGCTGACGGCGCGCACGGTGATGAACCGCCTCTGGAAGCAGTTCTTTGGGACGGGGCCAAGCAAGGTTCTGGACGATCTCGGGGCGCAGGGGGAGCCGCCCACCAATCCCGCGCTGCTGGACTGGCTAGCCTGTGAGTTTCGAGACAGTGGCTGGGACATCAAGCACATGGTGCGCCTGATGGTGACGAGTAATACCTACAAGCAAGTCTCGACAACAAGCAAAGCGCTTCTCGCCGCTGATCCCTACAACCGCGAGTACGCCCGCCAGAGCCGCTTCCGTTTAGAGGCAGAGGAAGTGCGCGACAATGCGCTGGCGGTCGCTGGGCTGCTCTCGCTCAAGCTCGGGGGGCCGTCGGTGAAGCCGTATCAGCCGGAGCGCTACTGGGAGAACTTAAACTTCCCCGTGCGCGACTGGATGGCCGATAAGGGCGAGAGCCAGTACCGGCGCGGGCTCTACACCTGGTGGCAGCGCAGCTTCTTACATCCTTCGATGCTGGCCTTCGATGCCCCTAGCCGTGAGGAGTGCACGGCGGAGCGTAACCGCTCCAATATCCCCCAGCAAGCGCTGGTCTTGCTCAACGACCCCACCTATGTGGAAGCAGCCCGTGCCTTTGGGGTGGGAATCCTCACCCAAACCAGTGGCTCACCGGAGCAAAAACTCACCTGGGCATGCCAGCAAGCGCTCCAGCGCAACCCTAGCCCAACAGAGCAAAAGACCCTTCTCAGTGTTTACAATCAGCAACTGACGGCTTATAAAACGGACAGCGCCGCCGCGGAGGCACTTCTGAAAACCGGCTACGCGCCGCTGCCGGAAAAGCTCGACAAGGCCGACCTCGCTGCGTGGACCCATGTAGCGCGCGTGCTCCTGAACCTTCACGAAACGATTACACGACCATGAAAATCACGACCACAGACGAACTCGCGCAGTTTCGTGCGCAGCAGCTCACCCGCCGAGCGCTCCTGGGCAAGGCCACCCAGGGACTTGGGGCACTGGCGCTGGGTAACTTGCTCACTCCCGCTCATGCCTCCCCCTCCAAGACAGTAAGGGGGAGGGCCAAGCGCGTGATTTGGCTGAGTATGGCGGGAGGACCGTCGCACTTGGAGACCTTTGACCCCAAGCCCAAGCTCACACAAATGCACGGCCAGCCCATGCCTGAGAGCATGACCAAGGGCCAGCAGCTCGCGCAGCTCCAGGGGCAGAAGCTCACGTGTTATGGGCCGCAGCTCCCCTTTGAAAAATTTGGCAAGAGCCAGATCGAGATCTGCGGCCTCTTTCCCCAGCTCGGCTCCGTGATTGATGAGGTCTGCTTTATCCGCTCGATGACCACGGATGCGATCAATCATGACCCGGCGCACATGTTTATGAACACGGGAAGCCAGATCGCGGGCAGGCCGAGCATGGGCTCGTGGATTACGTATGGCCTAGGGAGCCTCGCCAAGGATCTGCCCGGTTTTGTGGTATTAACGTCGCTGGGCCAGGGCGGACAGAACCAGCCGATTGCGGCGCGACAGTGGAGCAGTGGCTTCTTGCCGAGCAAGTTCCAGGGGGTGCAGCTACGCGGTAAGGGCGATCCGGTTCTCTACATGGCCAATCCCAGCGGCATCACGCGTGGGCGGCAGGGAACGGATATTGCCGCGATCAATGCGCTCAACAAGGAGTACAACACGCTCGTGGACGACCCGGAGATCGCTACCCGGATCGCGCAGTACGAGCTGGCCTTCCAGATGCAGGCATCGGTGCCGGATCTGATGGATCTCTCACAGGAAAAGAAAGAGACCCTGGAGCTCTACGGCTGCCAGCCTGGCGACGGCAGCTTTGCTAGCAACTGTTTATTAGCCCGGCGGCTGGCTGAAAAAGGCGTGCGCTTTATCCAGCTCTACCATAAAGACTGGGATCATCATGGCGATATTAAAAACGGCGTGACGCTCAAGGCCAAGGAGATTGATAGAGCATGCATGGCGCTGATCACGGACTTGAAGCGGCGCGGAATGCTCGACGACACGCTGATTGTCTGGGCGGGCGAGTTTGGCCGCACCCCGATGTCACAGGGCGGCAGCGGGCGTGATCACCACAACAAAGCGATGACCGTCTGGCTGGCGGGTGCAGGGATTCACGGTGGGATGGTACACGGGGCTTCCGATGAGCTGGGCTACGCCGCCGTGGAGAATGTCACCACGGTTCATGACCTGCACGCCACGATGCTTCATCAGCTCGGTATCCAGCACGACGCGTTTAGCTATAAGTTCCAGGGACTTGATGCCAAGCTCACGGGGGTGGAGGGCGCTCAGGTCATTAAGAACATCCTGACCTGAGTGCCTTCTGCTCACGGCCTAGTCATGATCTTTATGTTTTCCCTTGCCGCGGCCATGCTCTTCGTCGTCATCCCTGTGCTTTTTCGCTTGACCGGGTGGGAGACCGCCCTTTTTGGCCAGTCCAGGGGGCACGCCGCCTTTTTTCGCGAGTCCGGGCGGGACAAAGCCCCCTGAGTTATTCGAGGCAGGAACAGGCGGAATGGAGCCCGTGCGGGGAGCGGGCACACGGGGCTTTTCAAGGCTTAGGGTGGGAACTTTGCTCTGCACGGGGCGCTCCACACGGTTGATCGTCGTCTCCACAAGAGCGGCGAGCCCAACCCCTGGAACCCGTTTGAGTCGGGTTGGATCGCTCCCAGTGGCAGGGATCACGATCCGCACCCGGTAGCGTCCCCGATCGAAAGAATCGTCGTAGATGCCTACCGCCTGAACCTTTCCAATCGTGGTGGTGGAGCCCGTGAGCTGGGCCGCTCCGATATAGGCACGCTCCCCCAGCGAGAGCGCGGGTACCACGCGGGTGGCCAGAGCCGGGCGGTTCCCCGTAACACTGTTGATTGCGGTGTTAAGCTGACTTGCGCTGGCCTTCACCGCAACCGCAATCACGCCCGCCTTGAGCAGATCACCCCCCATGAGCCCCTTCGAGCCAGGCGCTGCTGCAGCGGCTCCCCCCGTGGCGGTGTCTATCAGCGCGGTGATACCCACTTTCTGAACCCGGCGAATCTCCAGGGGCGAGAGGGAGTTGGAGGGAATGAGTGCCTTGATCCGGTAGATACCATCACCAATTTGCTTGGAGCCCTCGACCTGCCAGACAACCCGAACCGATGAGAGCGCACTGGCGGGCCCCGAGACCTGCGCTGCCCCGATGTAGCCCTTGTCTCCTAGCGAGAGGATCGGCACCACTTTCGTCGTCTGAGTGTCTTTCCAGCCACGACGAGCCGTGACGGTATTGATAAACTTGTTGATTGCACCAGCGTTGCTGTCTACCGCGGCTCCTACGGCCACGGTTTTTAGAGCCTCGCGGCCCAGCTGCTCCAGATCAAACTTTTGCGCTGAGGCGCTACTACCTACCAGCCCCAGAAGCGCCAGAGCACTCAAAACTCTTACCTGTGCTGCAGAGATCATCCATTTTCTCCTCCTGTAGAGTTACTACTAGATACGCTCTAAGGATGTTAATTTGTGACTCTATGTTCCGTAAAAGATGCAACTAGTGAGAGATTCAACAGCTCGCTCACCTCCCTCCCTTGAACACTTTCCCAACGAGGAATGAGTGGCTGAGGGAAGATGGCTTATTCTGGCACAAAGAGAATTTTTATTGCTTCCTGACGTTCTAGCAGCGCGATTCCCTCAGCGTAGCGGCTGAAGGGAAGCGTGTGCGTGATGAGGCAAGAGAGATCCAGCGTGCCTTCGGTGATTTTTGCAACGGCGTACTCGGCGGCGGCTCGGGAGTGGCCGGGATAGCCGCAGAGAATCAAGCGGCTGTAGTGGCGGACCTCAAACGTATAAGGCTCGCGCTGGACACCAAAGAGCGCAAGGATGCCGTGCGTGCGATCCATCAGGTACTCCACACTCGCTTTCGCCCCCACGCAATCAAGCGCAACTTCGACAGGCGCGGGCGGCGGTGTCATCTGCTCGCGCGGGTCGAGACCGACATCAATGAGGCCACGCTCTAGAGCATAGGTGCGGCGTGCCGCGCTCAGGTCCCAAGCGATAATTTCTTTTGCGCCCTCCGCCCTCGCAAGCTGCGCGGCGATCAGACCTGCGGGACCGAGGCCGCTGATGCCAAAACGCTGACAGGGAAAGGCGTTTAGCTGGCGCAGGCGCAGAAAGCTTGCGCTCACGCACATCGCCAGCTCCACGGGCGCGGTCGCGGCGGGGGGGAGGTGCGCCGGGACACGGATCAGATCGCTCACGGGCCGCACGACAAACTCCGCGTAGCAGCCAGGCTCGTTGTGCCCTGGGTCGCGCCAGACACTCACGCGATCTTTTAGACCGAGGGGGAAGGCATTGGGGCCAAGGGCATCTATCACTCCCGTGGCCTCGTGGCCCGGCTGGCCGGGGGTGTAGGGATAATGAAACTGGTGGCCTACAAACATGGGTTCGTTGTGCCTGAGATGCAGATCCCACTGCGGACACGTGGCGACGCCAAGAATCCGAACACGAGCCTCACCGGGGCCGGGCTCCGGGAGAGGAGTCTCCGTAATCGTAAACACCGAGCCGGGGCCAGTAACTTGTAGAATTTTCATACTCTGGTAATACCCCAACTACTGCCCCGTGCGCTTGCGGCGTGTGCTTGAGTGTCTGACGCGCTCCGGTGCCACGGTGGTGTCCTGACTGAGCTGGTTCTCTTTGCTCGATACCGGGACAGCCAGCTCCTCGGTGGGGACGTAGTACTTGGTGTAGTAGTAACTAGTGGGCATCGGGACGCGATTGAGCACCGTCCCCAGCACCTGCGCCCGGCAGCGTCCCAGTAAGGTCATCGTTCGCTGGACAAGAGCCTTCTTTGTCTCCCCTGCACCGATCACCAATAGCACACCATCCGTCGCATGGGCAAAGGTGCACGTATCAGAAACGGCCAAGACCGGCGCGGAGTCTATCAGAACAATGTCACTCCGCTGCTTCAGCTCCTCCAGTAGCGTCTCCATCGCCTCAGAGCCGAGAAGCTCGGTGGGCGTCGGCGGGGGCGAACCCGCCGTGATGAGGGAGACTCCGGCAACACTTGTGGGGCGCAAGACCTGCTCCAAGGAGTGAGTTCCTGCCAAGACGTCACTCAGCCCCGGGGAGGAATTCATCGCAAAGAGCTTATGCTGCATCGGTCGCCGAAGGTCCGCATCCACTAAGATCACCCGCTTCTTCTCCATCGCCATCGCCATAGCCAGATTTGCGACTACCGTGGACTTGCCTTCCGCAGGAACAGACGATGCAATGACAAGCGTCCGCAGAGGCGTGTCCTTGCGGAACCGCAGGTGCGTCCGCAAAGACCGGTACGACTCCATCAAGGGTGAGAACTTGCTCACGCCGAACAGACGAAACCCCGGCTCCGAAATCAGTGGGATAGACCCAAGCGCGGGCACCCCCAGCACGCGCTCCGTCTCTTCAAAGTCAGCGAAAATCTCTGAGTTGTCCATAGTTGTCTTCACAACCTCCTTTACCACCATGGGTGGGGTTTCTTTGCGTTGCGCTACTTCCTTGTCACCAAGCTGTAGCCGCAGGTGCCGCAACGCCTCATGCACCTGGTACTTCACGGTTCCGACGGGAATATCGAGCATCTGCGCCGCCTCGGCGCAGGTAAACCCATCCGCCTTCACCAGCAGAAAGGCAGCACGCTGCGCATCGGAGAGGGCTTCTAAGGCGGCCCTCAGCTCCAGGCGGGTATGCGACTGAGAGGATGGGTCTGGGGTGACCACAGATACCTCCTGCGTCTCATCCCAGCCGACCAGCTCAGGCCGCGAAGTGTCCCGTAGCTGCCCCCAGCGATAGAGGGCGATTTTATAGAGATAGGTCGTGAGGGAAGACCTTCCTTCGAAGCGGTGCAGGCTCCGATAGGCCGCGACAAACACATCCTGTTTCAGGTCTTCGGCATCGGCGGGTTTCCCACTAAGGCGCAGCCCGAACAGGTAGAGACGCGGCCCGTACACTTCGTACAGATCGTCGAATGCTCCCGGCTCGCCTCGGCGAAACCGCTCCAATCGCTTTCTCTCCTCTTCATCCTTGCTCATATACGGGCTTCACTTAATACAGTGTGCCAAACAGCGCAAACGGTTGGGTTCGTTGAAAAAATAAAAAATCAGCTCATCTACCAGTCCAACAAGATCCCCAGCGACGGCTCGCGGCGGTGGAGAAAGAGCGCAAACGCATCGGCAGCATCGGCGACTGGGAAGCGATGGGTGATGAGAGGAAGTGTGGTGAGTTTTCCTTGCGCTACCCAGTCTAATGTTGCGTCCATGCGGGGCGTTGTCCATCCCGACGGCGTGTGAACCGTGATTTCTTGGTTGCGCAGGCGCTGGAGGTCAATCTTGCCGTCGTGGCCGTAGAAGCCCGCCGAGACAAAGTGGGCGTCGCGACGGAGCTTGGGCAGTAGGGCGTAGACGGTCTCTAAGTCACCCACCGTGTCCACCAAGACACTCTGGCCGCCTGCGATACTCACACGCTCCGTTGTGCCGATGCCACGCGTGAATTTTTCTAAGCGCTCCGGGTGCCGCCCCAGTAGTGTGACCACTGCGCCGCGCTCCGCCAGGGTCTGCGCGGCCCACTGGCCCACTAAACCGTCCCCGATCACTATCGCACCATCGCCCGGAGTGAGACTCGGACGGATGCCGCAGTTGTAGCCCACCTGGGTGAGCACCAGCCCCGAAAATGCCTCGATAGGCAGCGGGCCGTCCGGGAGCTTCCAGAGCTGCGCAGCGGAAGTAATCGCGGGCGAGACATGGCCACCGTGGCTAAAAAAGAGCCCATCGGTGCGCGAGACGCTCGCAAAAACACGCTCCCCAATGGCGAAGTTTTTAACATTCTCCCCGACCCAGGTGACCACACCCACTTTTTGATAGCCCGTCACGAGAGGAAACGGCGACGGATCACCTAGCGCGAGCGGCGTGTCTCCGGCGAGGCGCTCCCCTCGAATAAACGAGCCCTCGGTGCCAGGGCTGATCCAGGAGTGGGTAACTCGCACCACCACTTCCTCCGGGCCAGGCTCCGCAAGTGTCAGCTCTTGCACTTCGAGCACCCAGGGCTTTATCGCAACGACCGCGTTGACTTTCATGAAGCGATTTTACAGGAGAAGAGGGGAAAGAACCAGAAGAAAAGGCGGAGAGGACAGGATTCGAACCCGCACACCCGTTCAGGGGTGAGACCGCTTTCAAGGCGGTGGCGATACCATTCCGCTCACCTCTCCGCGCCGCTGCTATTTTATCATGCGAATGGCTTCGTACAAGAGCATTCCTGCGGCGACCGTCACATTGTAGGAGTCCGCACCGGTGCTCGGCGCCATGGGGAGGCGCACAACGGTGTCACTGGCGCTTGCCACAGCGTCTGAGATGCCCTCTTGCTCGTTGCCCATCACGATCACCAGCGGGCGGCGGGTCAGATCGGTCTGGGCGGCGGTCTGTGTGGCGGCTCCCGACGACGAAACAACCGTGGCTCCTTGCTCGCGCAGTGCCATCAACACCTTGGGAAGGTCGGCGGCAAGGGCGATGGGAAGGCGCAGGACACTGCCCGTGGTGGAGCGCACGGCCTGGCGAGAGAACGGCTCGGCGCTCCCGGCGGAGAGGAGCAGCCCCGTGCAGCCAAGCGCCTCGGCAGTGCGGATGAGGACACCCACATTACGCGGATCCTGGATACGCTCCCCACAGAGAATCAGAGCCTTTTCAGAGAGCAGGGCTTCGGGCTTCACCAGGTGCTGCTTGACAATGGCCAGGGCGCTCACAGCGGTCTCGTAGCCCGTGCCGGTGAGTTTTTGGAGCAGACCGCCTGTCAGGACGTAGAGAGGAATGCCCCGCGCGATGCAGAGTGGCTCTAAACTCGGCACTTCGCCCGGAAGGCAGTACGCGGCCTCGACAATCGCCTCAGGGGCGAGGAGCGCCTGCCGAACAAGCTGGCTGTCCTCGACAAGATACTGACCGGTTTCTCGCCGCCCGGTGGGCTTAAGAAGGCGCTCGGCAGCCTCGTAGGCGGGGTGCTTACTGTTTATTGTCGGGCCTCATCTTCGGGTGTCCAGCGGAACAGCGAGGCGGGCAAAGCGCCCCCAAGAACCACTCCCTGAAACTCCTCACGCAAGAGCTCCTGAACGGTTCCCCCGTGATCGCCGACGCGAACAAGCCGGAGCGGCGCGTAGGTTTTAGCATCCAGTGTTAGGGTATCCCGGCTTGTTGCCTGGGTCTGTACCACCACAAATACCTCGCGCTCTTTGTCTTTACTGTCTTTACGCTGCGTCGCGGAGCGCTCCACGCCGCTGCCTGTCAGGCGAAACGGCTGGGGGGCGAGGAACTGATCCACAGAGTAAGCGGCCTCATCGAGCGGGTGCGCAATACCCGCCATCACCGTGGTCTGGAAACCATGACGCTGAGTGCGGGCAGGGCGGAGAGGAACCCTCTGATTACGCTGCCAGATCACGCGCCCATCACAGACCCGTAGACCGCAAGCCTCCGGGTTGTCTACCCTGATTTCAATACGCGCCAGGTTCGGGCGGCGCAGGCGCACGATAAGCTCCCCACGAAGACCCGCCTCCCCCTGGTGGCTCAGCACGAGCTGCGAGCGGTACTCCAGAGTGACGGCACCACGCCAGCGCTCCGCCAGCATACGGAGAACTTGCTCCGCATTGACCGGTTTCTCGTCGCGTTTTTCCTTCCCCTCTTGCATGGTTTTACGATACCATATCGGCATGTCGTTTTCGCTGATACATCGCGTTCAGCAAGCCGAGGGGCCCCGCCCACCGCTCTTGCTGCTGCTACACGGCGTGGGCTCCCATGAGGACGATCTGTTCGGACTAGCCCCCTGGCTGGATGCACGCTACACCATTGTCTCGCCCCGTGCGCCCCTGAAGCATGGCGGCGGCTGGGGCTGGTATCCTATCGCGTTTCTGGAAGACGGGCTGGAGTTCGACGAAGAGATCGCCTTCGAGAGCGCCCAAACACTGGAGCTGTTTATTCTTGAGTGCCACAAAGCCTACGGCACCGATCCCGCGCGGACGGTCTTGATGGGATTCTCCCAGGGGGCGGCGATGGCGCTGCTCCTGCTGCTCACACGGCCTGAGTGCCTGAGCAGCGCGGTACTCATGAGCGGACGGCTGATCCCAGAGGCTGCGGAGCGGGCAGCGCACTACATGGAGCTTGTCGGTAAGCCCGTTTTCGTGGCACACGGGCTCTACGACAGTGTCTTGCCCATTGACCAGGGGCGTGCGATTCAGGCGGAACTAAACCGCTACCCCGTGCTCATGACCTACAAAGAGTATCCCATGGGCCACGAAGTCTCCCCCCAGAGCATCGCCGATGTCCAAAAATTCCTCACGGAGGTTTTAGATAACCCCACGTCGAACCAAAGGCCATGACTAGAATTCCAATTGCAGTGCAGCTTTATTCCGTCCGCCACGAGTGCGAGAAAGACCTAGCGGGGACACTGACAAAGATCAAGGCGATGGGCTACGAGGGCGTGGAGTTTGCCGGCTGGTACGGCAACGATGCAGCCACTCTGAAGGCGCTCCTCGACGAAAACGGCCTGGCGTGCGCCGGAGCACACGTCGGCATTGACACGCTGCTCGGAGAGAATTTTGAGACGTCGGTGGCGTTTCACAAGACCCTGGGCAATAAATTTCTGATCGTCCCCGGCCTGGCATCGAAGTGGACCAACTCCACCGAGGCGTGGCTTGAGACGGCCAAAGTCTTCAATGAGATTAGTACCAAACTTGCACCGCAGGGGATGGTGACAGGCTACCACAACCACCACACGGAGTTTAAGCCGTTTGCTCCCGGCGGCGAGCTTCCCTGGGACACATTTTTTGGCAACACCGATAAATCCATCGTGATGCAATTTGATACCGGCAATGCACTGCACGGCGGCTCGTCGGCCAATGCCTTAGATTTCCTGACGCGCTACCCGGGCCGCGCCCTGACCATTCACCTCAAAGACTACGATATCGCCCACGACTCCTACGCCCCACCGGTCGGGGATGGCGATGTGCCGTTCACGGAGATCTTCGCCGAGTGCGAGACCCACGGCAACACCGAGTGGTACATCGTCGAGTACGAAGACAGTGCTCTGCCTGCTCTGGAAGGAATCGAGCGGTGCCTCGTCAACGTCAAAGCGATGGGCAAGTAGCCTTGCGAGCCCGGCTTGATGCCGGGCTTGCGGCCTATGAGAAACGGCCCGTCACGGATAACCGAGCCGGGAATCTCGGGTGGGGGGAGAGCTACTTTCTCTGCGCCCTCGCCGAGGCGTTTCTGGCCACGGGTGATGTCGGCTACAAAACCCGGCTCAGCGCACGCTTCGAGAAGGTTCTCGCGCTCCGTGACGATCGCCTTAGCAAGCCCGATGCGTTTGCGAAAAAGCCGCTGGCGGGCTGGGGAGCGGAGAAGTACTCCAAGAATCAGTGGCATGTCTGGATCGTCCACACCGGAATGATTCTGCAAGGCCCCGCGATGCTCGGGCTGCACACGCAGGCACTCCGAGAGTCGCTCGCCGACACCGAGGCATACTGGCGCGACGGCCCAAAACCCGGTGAGGGCTACTTCTACGACCCGTATCTAGCGAAGCTCCTGCCACTGAACCAGCAGAACGCCTTGGGCAGTGTCTTGGTGATGCTTCAGCCCGAGCGGGCGGCCAAGCTGGCGCGTTTTTTCAAGAACCGCCTGCGACGTCCTGAACCCGACCGCTACGACTGGGGCTACTGGCCCAAGGAGACCGATGAGGCACCGGGCCGCAGCGAGGATATCTCGCACGCGGGCCTTAATATCGCGTTCGCAGCCCGGTGCCTCGAAAAGAAGCTAGTCTTCGATAAACTCGACATGAGTGCGTTTGCCAACACCTGGCTCCGCAGCGTCCGCCGCGATGACAAGACCTGGTCTGACACCGTGGGCAGTGGCGCGGGAAAGACGAATACCCATCGCCCTGCCGCCATCGCCGAGTGGCTTCCGCTCCTGCCACACCTGCCCGCCGCACTTAGAAAATCCCTCTACGACGATGGCTTTGCGGCGCTCGCCGCTCCCGAAACCACCCGCTCTCCCCGTGGCCTGCTCGGCCTCGCGCGGCTCCTGCGCTGGGAGAGTCCATGATCTTTGTCACGGCCTTCGATGCGTTTGGCAACGCCTCGGTGAATGGCTCACGGGAGGCGGCGCTCTGCTGGGCGGCGCTCGATCCCGAGATTACGGTGACGATTCTGCCGGTCGTGCGGGGGCTGGCATGGCGCGTGGCGCAGACGGCGCTGGCGGCGCTCCCGGAGCCACCGACACTCTGGTTGATGCTGGGCGAGGCGGGGCGCGAGCCGCAGACGGTGCGATTAGAGAAAGTGGCGATCAACTGGGATGATTTCCGTCTGCCCGACAACCTAGGCGCAAAGCCACGGGATGCGGCGATTGTTGTGGGCGGGCCGGATGCCTATTTTGCGAGCCTGAATGTCGCAGCCATTGCGCAGGCACTGGAGAAAAAAACTCCTCTACCCGTTACCGTGAGCCTCTCAGCTGGGTCATTTTTGTGTAACCATCTGGCCTATCAGGCCCTCCACGCACAGCTTCCCTTTCCAAGCGCCTTTGTTCATGTGCCGGCCTGGCGCCCCGAGGACGGCGGTGAGGCGCTCGGAAAGCTGGTGGCGACACTGCGTGCCGTAAAAGAGACCGCGCTTCTCTGAGAACCCAGAGCGTTTGGTACAATACACACGATGGCAATTTTTGCAGGGTGGGAGCGCTGGCAGGTGCAGCGGCTGGGAGCACGCTTTGTGTCCGAGAAAGAGGGCAAGGCGGCTCGACGGCACCTGGAGATGCTTCTGGAAAAGCACCTGCACCCCCATCTGGAGCAAACTCTCCATGTCCTACGAATCAGCGACCTAGTGCTGCGTGAGAGTGCACAGACAGCACTGGCTCAGCAGCTCACTCTCCTGCGTGAGAAGCAGCTCCCGCCTCCCGATCTCTTCGAGCTCACTGAGTCCGTGACTTTGCAGATCGCCTCGCAGCACCTTAATGCGCTTCAACCCGCCCGGCGGCAGCTCCAGCTCTGTATTCTCTCAGTCTTGCGCAACCGGGCAGATCTCTTTCTCCTAGAGAAGGGACTTGGGGGAGGGCTACTTGCAGGTATCAAAGGCGCAGGGCGTGCCACCACAAGCGCCCGCTGGCAGCGCCTTGTCACTGTTCCCACGGTTGCAGGTGCCACTTATAAGGCAGGGTTAGACCCGCAGACAACACACTTCCTGACAGAGCTCATGGAGCGAATTCTCAGTGGCGTGGGTCACCGAGTCGCGGTGGAGGCGCTGGTCTCGGTGGTGTCAGCTCTGAGCGATTTGCCGGAGCCGCCGGTGCACGATGTGGGGGAGAACCACCCGCTGGCAGAAAAACTAGAGGCGATGTTTCTGCTGCGTCAGCTCTGGGAAGCCCTCCTGGCACTGCCGGTACGCCAGCGGGTAATTCTCTTGCTGGGCGCACAAGACACAACCGGTGAGAGTCTACTCTCGCTCCTAACACGCCATGAGATCGTCCGCGAGGGAGAGCTGTCCCAGGCAATGGAGATCGGGGTACGCTCTTTTCCGGTACTCTTGCGGGAGCTTCCTTGTAGCGACACGCGCCTGGCGGAGCTGCTCAAGATCACGCCCGAGACAGTGCGCCAGCAGCGCCTGAACGCCCGACTTCGGCTCGTGAACCTGCTGGATCTCTGGGGAGAACAAGCCTTATGAGTGAATCCAAAAGCGACCTCAAGGCGGTGGAGGCTTTCTACCAGAGTGTTCTGGGAAGCTTACCGCATCTGCCCGCGGAGCTCTTGCTCAGCGCCGTGGAGGAGCGCCTTAGCCCACGGGAACAAAGCCGTGTGGACGACCACCTAGGAGCGTGTGCGCGCTGCCGTCAGGACTTTCAGGCGTTACGTCACTTTGCAGAGCAGCAGCCGAGTGCTCCCCGGCCTGCCCTCGTGATCTCTTCCCCGCTGGGCACGGGCTCCTCTGAGGAAACCCTCTCCGAGAGTGCTCCGGTGCTGCGGGTGGTGGAAGCCCCCTCCTCGCTCGCAGCACCGACCTCCCCCACCAAGGCCTCGCATTCCGCGCCCAAACCCGCCCGCTCGGCCCTGATCCCCGGACTATTTCTGGCACTCAATGCCCTGGGATTGGGAGCACTCTACGGAAAGCTCTCCCCGAAAACACCCGCCACGGCGCCATCGGCTCCAATCAGTGCTCCTACCGCCTCCCCCGCTCCAGACACCACGCGCCTCCAGGCGGTCTACGAGCGTGAGCGTGCCCAGCTTCGTGGTAAGATTTCCCAGTTAGAGAAGCAGCTCCAAACACTACGCGGCACCGGTGCGTCCCCCTTGGCAGCGACATCCCCACTAACGCCCCCCGTAGCGGCAAAACCCGTGGGGGTCAGTGCTTTGTTTCCCCCCAGTAGCCTGATCGTGGATCGCCCCCCCATCTCGCTGACAGTGCACCCCATTATCACCTGGAAAGCCACTCCGAAAGTGCATCACTACAGCGCGGAGCTGGTGGACCCCAAGGGAAAGCCGCTCGTCAAGACCCAAACCACACAGGCCGAGTGGCGTATCACCACGGCACTAGCACGGGGTAAGAGCTACCGCTGGAAGATCACCCCGCAAGATAGAAACAACAAGCCCTTGAGCAAGCCTCGGGTTGGTATGTTTTCCGTGGCCTCCGACGAGCAGGCGAAGCGCCTTCAGGTGAAGCTCAGTGCGCTCGCCACGGAGCTGGAGAGCCTGAGATTCCCCAATGATGCCCAGGCGCTCAAGGCGCGCGCTGCACTGATCCAGAAAAAATAACAGAAAATAATAGCCCAAAGAATACCCACTATGAACACTCTTGCTCTGCACCCCGATGAAGCCCGAATCACGATCTCCCGCCATCTCTATGGCCACTTCTCCGAACACTTAGGGCGCTGTATCTATGGCGGTTTTTGGAATGCCGATGATACGTTCCGCGAGGATGTGATCGAGGCGCTCAAAGAGATCCAGATTCCGAACTTGCGCTGGCCCGGCGGCTGCTTTGCCGATGAGTACCACTGGCGCGATGGGATCGGCCCCCGCGAGAACCGTCCGAGCATGGTGAATACAAACTGGGGCGGCGTCACCGAGAACAATCACTTTGGCACGCATGAGTTTCTAGATCTGTGTGAGCGCCTCGGAACCGAGCCGTATATCTGCGGCAATGTCGGCAGTGGCACCGTTCAAGAGCTGGCGGAGTGGGTGGAATACGTCAACTTCGAGGGCATCTCACCCCGCGCCGATGAGCGCCGCAAGAACGGACGCGCCCAGCCTTGGAACGTGAAATACTGGGGCGTAGGCAACGAGAGCTGGGGCTGCGGGGGTCACATGCGCCCGGAGTTCTACGCC
>JANNDD010000203.1:0-2311 GCA_031387365.1 Armatimonas sp.
CCCTGAACTATCTCTTGATCGAGTCGCTGCAAAAGTTCGACTACGCCTACGGCACCAGCTTCCCCTGGGGCGACACCGACCTCTGGGGCGTCGCCACGGATCTGTCACAGCGCCTGATCTCTCTGATCCAGCGTGACCCAGGCCACACACACTATCTCTTCCATGAGTACTTCCACGGCGACACGGGCGCGGGCCTGGGCGCGAACCACCAGACGGGCTGGACGGCGCTTGTCGCCAAGCTGATTGCCCAGGCCTCATGAACGAGGCGGGCAGGTAAAATACTCCTATGAAAGTACACCGTCGCTCTCTTGTTGGAGGCTTTCTTGGAGCCTTCTCTTTTAGCAGTTCAATTCCTACGCAGGCACAGACAGAGACACTCACTTTTCCAGCGACGGAGCTGAGTTTCGTGGAGGTCTTGCTTCAGGTGCACAAGCAAACGGGGCGTGCCGTTGTGGTTGAGGGAATCCCCCGCGCAAAAACAGTGAAACTGGCGACGGGGCTACTGCCACAGGCCCTGGATACTCTTGCGAGAGAGTTTGACTTTACCTGGAGTAATGAAAACGGCATGCTTGTGTTTGTCCAGCAGTTTAAGCAGCCCGAGAGCACCCCAGAGATTTCTGCCGATGAGTTTGCCGCGAGCCTGCGGGACATTCTGAAACTGGGTGCAGCCCTAGATGCGGCTCCGGTACAAACGAGCTTTACGAGGTCGCTCCAGAGCTTTGCACGCACGCTGCCCCAGCCGCAGCAAGCGCTTCTCAACACGAAGGGCCTTCCCCTTCAGCAGCTCAGCCCTGAACAGCGTAAGCAGTTTGAAACTCTCCTCTTTCAAAAAAACTTCAGCTCGATTCTTTTCAAAGCAAACCAGCTAGAGAAGACACTGAGTGCTCTGCCCACCGCCACGCTTCATTTAGCAACACGAGGCGTGATCTGGATCAATCGCGAGCTACCCAAGTCGTACAACGCCATCGCGCCCTTCCTGGGAAATCCACACCCCATTGCCAGTCCCGCTTGGCCGCAGGAGAGCCCGGAGCAAGCCGCGATTTTAACATGGGGACGTTTTACTCAAACCTTGAGAGCCACGGAAGGGCTTCGCGTCTCCCCAGAGCTAGCACAGCATCCGGCATTTTTTATTGCCAAAGAGCCTACACTTCCCCTACTTCGCGCTCTTGCCAAGTGCAATGGCTGGCTGCTACAACGTCGCGGCGAAGGTGAGAAACGGGAGATTCTTCTTCGGCGACCAGCCCTCCCTGCCGTCACCCGCGAGAGCCTAGGCAAGGCGATATTCCAGGCACTTCCAACGAGCGTTCAGCGCTATCTTTCCGCACGCTATCCCGAGGACACGATCAATCCCCTCTACCCGACCCTCCCTCCCTCGATGGGCAAGATTATGGCGGATCTCATGCAAAAGAGTAACAGCCGCCTTCATAGGGGCTATCAAGTTGTCGCCAAGGCCATCAGTGATGGGCAGGCACTTCCAGTTGCAGACCTCACGTCAGTGCAAAAAGCCGCCCTCACCGATGCCCTGATCTTCAAAGAGCTAGAGCAAGTTGGGGATGCGCTCCTGGGAAACGCTGTAGCACATGATTCCTCGCAAAAGCCCGATCTCGCACGATCAATTCTATCCTCGACCTCGGGCGGAAGCGGCTTTGAGCTACGCTACGCCAACGGGGGCGGCTTCACGGTAGGGATAGGAACCCGAAGGTAAAATAGCATCATGGCGACGGCGAAAAAGTTACTGAGTGCTGAGGAGTTCCTGGCCTGGGAGAAGGCTCAAACCGAGCGCTATGAGTATGTCGCAGGAAGCATCTACGCCATGGCAGGAATGTCCGATGAGCACAATCAGCTCTCGACCAATCTTGTCACGGCTTGCGCGGCGCATCTTACCTCACCATGCCGTGTCCGGGCGGAAGGGCTGAAGGTGCAGATCAGGGCCACGTTTCTCTATCCCGATGCCATGATTCTCTGCTCTCCCCCACTTTTCTTCAATGCCCGCCGTGACACCATTCTCAACCCCACCGTGATCTTTGAGGTTCTCTCCGAGTCCACCGAAGCCTTTGACAGGGGAGAAAAGTTCCGGCGCTACCGGAGCCTACCAAGCCTGAAAGCCATTGTCTTTGCCTCACAAGATCGGATTTTAGTGGAGTGCTGGAGCCGCAAAGACGATGCCTGGCAAGCGCAAGAATGGGAAACGATAAGCGAGATTATGGAGATTGAGGCACTGGGTCTACAAGTTCCCCTGGCACAAATCTACGAGGGGCTGGAGTTTCTGGACTTGATACAATAGTTCACCATGTCTTCGTCTGTGCCGCTG
>JANNDD010000249.1:0-1470 GCA_031387365.1 Armatimonas sp.
CTTCGGCGCGTCCTCCGGACGGGGAAAACGAAAGCAAAATGGACGAATGAGGCAGGCAAACGCGTTCTCTTATCCGAAGGATCGCTTCTCTTGTCCGAAGGACATCGGCGGAGCCGACCCGCAGCGAGGGATTTTAATCCCTCGTGTCAAACCGTGTCAAACCGTACCAATTCACAACAAGCGTTTTAATCGGCGAGGGATCGGGTGGTTGGGCGATTCCTGAAAAAGGCTCGTACAATGTTTTTATGCGCGTGCTCTTGATCGAAGACGAAATCCCTCTGGGACGGCTGGTGTCCCAGGGGCTGGAGCTGGCGGGCTACAGCGTGACTTGGTGTCGCGACGGCCTAGACGGCTTCGAGCGCGCTTGCGAGGGTGGCTGGGCGGTGATCTTACTAGATTTAATGCTGCCCGGAATGGACGGCTGGGGCGTCTGTCGGCGGCTACGAGACCGGCGCAACACGACGCCGATTCTGATGCTCACGGCGCTCGACGAAATCGAGGAGCGGGTCAAGGGCCTCAACCTCGGAGCGGATGACTATCTCCCTAAGCCCTTTGCATTTGAGGAGCTCCAAGCGCGGGTAGCGGCGCTACTACGGCGGGAGCGCCTGCAGCGACGACGGCATATTAAAGTGGCGGATATCGAGATAGACACCGAGGCGCAGGAAGCCACGCGCGGCGGCCAGCCCCTCGCCCTGACTCCCCGTGAGTACGAGCTGCTCGCCACGCTCGCCAGCCGTGAGGGTCATGTGATTACCCGAGAGGCGATTCTCGCTGCCTGGGGCGATCCCGACTCGGCCTCGAACACGGTGGATGTGCACGTGGCGGCGCTACGCCGAAAGATAGACGGGGGCCGGGAAGAGAATCAAAAGCTCATTCATACGGTTCACCGGCGCGGCTATATCCTGCGAGAGCCCCCTCTCGTCTCCAATACTAACGAGGGAGCCCTGTGAGGATCTCGGTTCGCACGCGCCTGACCATCGGCAGTGTCAGTCTCCTCGCACTGGCGCTGCTGGCCTTTGCGGGCGCGACGCGCTTTGTGGTAGGGCGCGTGCTCTGGGGGCGGCTGGACGAGATGCTGATCCAGCAGGCAAAGCACGACTCCGAGCGCATGGCCCGGCGCGGCCCTAATGGCCCTGACGGCCCCGAAGGACCGGGACGCCCCCCACGCGGCTTTGACGGGCCGCCGGGAGCCCCGCGCCCCCGTCCCGCCGAGCTAGGCTTGCTCCTCCAACCACGCCACTGGAACTTCGACAACGAGGATACCGACGGCCAGACCCCCTGGTCCACAGCGAGTCTTGGTACAGCAAAAACAGGCATCGCGGTGTTTGGCAAGGGGGAAGAGGACGGCATGGAGCTGCGTACCTACACCTTGCCTCTCACCGATCCTGAGGGCCACACGCACAGCGCGGTTCAGACGGCGATTCCTACCGGCCCCACCGAAGCGGCGCTGGCCTCAGTGACCTACAGCCT
>JANNDD010000262.1:0-1081 GCA_031387365.1 Armatimonas sp.
GTGGGGCTGGAGGTGCAGGGCACGGGTGAGGTCATTGCGGCAGGCGAGGCGAAGGGCGGCAGGCGCTCGATCTATCTGCAAGTGCGGCGGACGCTTCCCGTAACGCTGCTGAATGTCTTTGATGCGCCCGTGATGGAGACCAACTGCACACGCCGCGTCACCTCGGCGACTCCGACTCAGGCGCTGACACTGCTCAATAGTAGCTTCATGGCGAGCCAGTCTGTTCATTTTGCACAGCGCCTGATCAAAGAGTTTCCCCAGACCAACTACGCCGCTCTCCAGGCGCGTGTGTCGCATGCCTACGCGCTGGCGTTTGGCCGAGTGCCTTCCCTTGACGAGCGACGCGCCAGCGTGGGGTTTGTGCAGGTGCAGACCCGGCGCTACGTTCGGCTGGGCATGAGCGCGGCGGCTGCGGAGTTGCAAGCCCTCTCGGATTTTTGTCAGGCGCTTCTGAGTGCCAATGAGTTTGTCTATGTTGATTAATAACCAATCTTCCCTTTCTCCTCTCGCTCTGCTTTCTCGCCTTTCTCGCCGTGGCCTGTTCTCCCACATGGGGGCTGGTGCGGGCGCACTGGCCCTAGCGGCGCTCTTTCAGGACGAGGCACGGGCGCAGGCGCAGAGCAAGAACTCGCGTGTCTTTGACCTCCAGCCCCGCAAGCCGCACTTCGCCCCCAAGGTCAAACGGGTGATCTATCTCTTTCAGAACGGGGGCGCGAGCCAGGTGGATCTCTTCGACCCTAAGCCGGAGCTGACCAAGCACAGCGGCCAGAAACCTGGTGCTGATTTCATCAACGATGTGGATGTCAAGAAAACCGGCACGTGGCTGGCGAGCCCTTTTGCGTTTAAGCGCTACGGTAAGTCCGGGATGGAGCTAACCGAGCTTCTGCCGGAGCTGGGCAAGCAGGCCGATCGTATCGCACTGATTCGCTCGATGGTATCCGAGCACGAGAACCACGAGCAGGCATGTGGCCACATGCACACTGGCTCGCCCATTGCAGGGCGGCCGACGTTTGGCTCCTGGGTGACCTACGGCCTCGGTACGGAGAACCAGAACCTGCCCGCTTATGTGGCGCTTCTTAGC
>JANNDD010000286.1:0-3843 GCA_031387365.1 Armatimonas sp.
CACACCTGCGAAGACCAGCAGCAGAAGTCGTACCCTACATGGGTGGACTGGTAGCTTGTGGAACCTGTGGCAGTTCGATAACAGCAGAGACACATATCAAAACCAACAAGGCAGGGGAAGTGCGCTACTTTGTGTACTTACGCTGTACGAAGAAAAAGGGGCCTTGTCCTGAGCGGTATCTCTCTCTCACGGAGTTTGAAAAACAAGCGGCAGAATTCCTGGAAACCCTGACACTACCCGATGCCATATCAGATTGGGTGGTGCGTCAGCTTCGGGAAGAAAATAGTGCCGAGCAAAAGGCTCAGCACCAGATATTGAAGCAACTTCAAGACTCGCAGCAGAGAAATCAAGGGGCTCGTAAGCGCATGACAGACATGCTGATCGCGGGGCGAATTGATGAAAGCGACTACGATGAGCGGCGTGCCGAGCTGACACGGGAGAGCCAGATTTTAGCAGAGAGCCTCAGTCGTCATACCACTCGCTCGAACCAGTGGCTGGAAGAGATCGAGGGGGCATTTTCCTTTTGTAGGAGCGTAAAACAGCGATTCGAGGAGGGCACGTCCGAGCAGAGGCGAGCTATCCTAGAAATCGTTGGCTCGAACCGGTGTATTCGTGGCAAAAAGCTCTTCATCCAACCTGATGAACTCTTTGCCACAGTACGCTCCGGCAACGAAAATGGGGACTGGCGCCCCCTGCTGGATCATGTTCGAAAAATATCCCAAGGGCAGACACAATCTTTTGGTCGGTTCCAGGCAGCTCTAAACCTGTAACTGAGCGCCTGCCCGGCCACTTGGGAAAGCGGCGATGAAGGCATCTTCAGTGTAGCATGATACTCATCTACATAAAAATTTTAGGTACGTAGATTTGGTAGACGAGTTTCTTGACCACCATTACGAAGGAGCGCCATCCAGGAGGCAACATCGCGGCTCCCTCTACAGGGTCTCGCTCAGCGTACTCTTCAATGGGTCGTTTAAACGACCTGACAATGGGCCTACCCTGGCAACCATTCTGCCAACAGGAGCACGTCCGAGTTACCTGTTCATCATCGTAAACAGGCCCACGCATGGCATTATGCAACCACGCAGGCAAAGATCTGGCAAGTCGGGGATAATACCCTATGAGAAGAAGACCGAATCCTGACTCGGGAGCACACCGTGGCGAGGAAGGCGGCGAACGCGACGGAGCCGCCCCTGTCACAACGAGGGATTTGGATGTCACAACGAGCGATCCGGGAGCTGAGATTCTGCTGGAAACGGACGCGGACACCTCATCTATCGCGACCCTTCCCCTTGGGGAGGACGCGGGGGCACTCACCGTCGTCGGATTGGGCGGTAGCGCTGGAAGCATAGCTCCTCTACAGGCATTCTTCGAGAACATCTCGCCGACCAGCGGCTCCGCATACGTCGTCGTGCTCCACCTCTCCCCGGAGTTCGAGAGCCATCTGCCCGAGGTGCTGGCACGCTCGAGCCCCGTGCCCGTACAGCAGGTCACGCAGAGTGTGCGGATCGAAGCCAACCATGTGTATGTCATTCCGCCTGGCAAGGACCTTGAGATGCGGGATGGCACATTGGAACTGCGCGATCCCGAGCGGACGTCGGGTCGGCGTATCGTCATTGACACCTTCTTCCGCACCCTAGCTGCCGCCCATGGCCCACAGTCTGCCGCCGTCGTTTTTTCCGGTACGGGCGCGGATGGTACGCTGGGCATTCGGCAAATCAAGGAGTCCGGCGGCCTCGTCGTGGCGCAGTCACCCGCTGAGGCCGAGTTCGATGCCATGCCCCGCTCCGCCATCGCGACAGGCATGGTTGATTATGTTCTGCCAGTTACTACTATGCCCGCGCAGATCGCCGCCTACTGGGCAACCTCACGTCGGATGCGGATACCCGCGGAGGCGTCCCCATCCCCGGAGCAGCGCAAAGAAGGGGCGGATCAGGAGGTTGCCCTACACGATATTTTGACCCACGTGCGTGCGCAGACGGGTCATGACTTCGCCTTCTACAAACGTGCCACGGTGCTACGGCGCATCGGGCGGCGCATGCAGGTCAATGGCATGGAGACATTGCTCGCCTACCGGGACTTTTTGCGCTCCCACCCCGCCGAGGTGGGCGATCTGATCGGTGACCTACTGATCAGCGTCACTCAGTTCTTCCGCGATCCAGAAGCATGGTTGGCTCTGGAGCGCGATGTTATCCCACAGTTGTTTGTAGAGAAGGCGAGCAGCGAGGGGGAGATTCGCGCCTGGGTGTGCGGCTGCGCGACGGGCGAAGAAGCCTACACGCTCGCCATGCTGCTTCTGGAGCAGGCGGAGCGGATGCCCCACCCGCCGCGCGTACAGGTCTTTGCCACCGACATGGACGAACCCGCTATTAACCGTGCCCGGCTGGGCGTCTATCCGGAAACCATCGCTGGAGACCTTTCCGAGGAGCGACTGCGCCGGTGGTTTTACCACCTGGAGGGCTCCTACCAGGTTCGCAAGGAGGTACGCGGAGTCGTCCTCTTCGCTCACCACGACGTTCTGCGCGACACGCCTTTCTCCCGCCTGGCTCTGATTACCTGCCGCAACCTGCTCATCTACCTCAACCGCGCTGCGCAGGAGCGCGTCTTTCGCACCTTCCATTTCGCCCTTCGTTCGGATTGTTTCATCCTGCTCGGCCCGTCAGAGTCGGCGGAAGGGATAGACGGACTTTTCGTCGCCGCCAATAAAAACCACCGCCTGTTCACCCGCCGGGCGGTCTCTCGCTCCATGCTGCCCCCGCTTTCCGTCCCCTTGTTGCTGCCGAATGCCGCCCGGGGGAGCGAGGCAGCAGAAGGGGCGATATCCCATGGCCAATCCTTTCGGTCAAGCCGAGTACACTCCGATTCCGCAGAAGGAGAGTCTGCATTTGCGACACCGCTATCCGTCTTCTCGTCCCGATCGAGCGTAAGCAACGGGAGCAACGTTTCGCGGGATCTGCTGTCGCGCTACGGGCCGCCCGTGGTGATGGTCAATGAGGAATACACCATCGTGCACCTTTCCGGCAGCGTTTCGGACTTCCTTCGTCTTCCGGAGGGCGAGCCGACCTATAACCTCTTGGAACTCGTACAGCCCGACCTGCGTCCTGAGCTGCGCGGCGCTCTGTTTGGGGCTGCCCAGGAAGGCACCGAACAAACCCGTGTGGTACGAAGCGCAGTCCATGAAGTACGAAGCGCAGCCCACGAAGAGAGGGGGGAAGTCTCTTTTTTTCCGACATTCGCCATACGACTTAGCGTGCGTCCCGTTCCTGCCTCCCCCTCAGCCGACACGCCGAGCTATTTCGTTGTGCAGTTCGAGAAGCTCTCTGAGGGAGTCCTGGCCGCGCTCCGCCCCCTCCTTTCCGAGGTGCCGATGCCCAATTCTCCGTACATAGCAAGGGACGATACTCAAGCGCCGGATGCTGCTTATACAGAAGCCGCCGTCGAGTTGGCTCGTCACCTAGAGCAGGAAAACGCCGCAATTCAGCGTAACTTGCGTCTCGCTTCGGAGCAGTACGACGCCGTGACTGAAGAACTCAAGGCGTCCAACGAGGAGATGCAGGCGACCAATGAGGAGATGCGCTCGGTCGTCGAGGAGCTGGAGACGGGTAAGGAGGAGCTGCAGTCAGTCAACGAGGAGCTGTCCACGGTTAACTACGAACTCAAGACGCGGGTGGAGGAGCTTACCACTACCAATAGCGACCTCTCCAACTTCCTCGGAGCGACCGATACTGCGACACTGTTCCTGGACCGGGTGTTGAACATCAAGCGGTTCACCTCCGCCGCCCTTGCTCTCTTCAACCTGATCCCGACCGACATCGGGCGGCCCCTTGCCCATGTCACGAACCGTCT
>JANNDD010000301.1:0-2452 GCA_031387365.1 Armatimonas sp.
GAGACCCCTCTGTACAGGGACAGCGACCCGCCGTTCTGGATTCGGCAACAAGGTCTATGTTTGTTCAGGGCTATGTAGCCCCATTATTTTAGATTTTCGTTATACTGGTACTTGAGGAGGGTTACCACCCATGTTTCGTCAAGTACCAACTCTTCGTCCGGCGACGCTTGCCGTTCTGGAGCGCATCGCCTGGACTCCCACCGAGCGTGGCCCACTGCTGATTGTCGGGCCGGATCGGATGATCCGTACGGCACTTGGAGGGATGCAGCCTCCACGACTGTCTGGTTTTCCAGGGACGGGCGGGATCAATGTGCTAGAAGTGGGCGATGCACTCAAGCGCAAGCTCGCACGCACACCGGGGCTCAGTGCGCTGGTGCCCGAGACACTCTGGACTCTGGTGACCCCCACACAAAGGCTCACCCCCTACGACGCGCTCCTAGCGCTTGCCGCCTCGCTTGAGCCGCGTCAGTGGCAGCTCCTCTGTGGCCCAAATGGCCTCGGCGCACGCGATTTAACGCAGCAGCAACAGGGATTTTTCCAGAGTGCTCTGCCCCCTGGTCTGACCACGACGCAAAGCGGCCAGATCCCCACTGAGGCAATCGCGCAGGGACGGCTTCACGTCGCACGAAAGATTGATTTGGGTGTGACTCATTTTGGTTGAGAGGTCATTCATGCGGCTTGGCCCCCCACTTTTAGCATCTTCATTTTTTTGTTCGTTCTCTCAATGCACGGAGAATCCCAAGTAGAACATGTCCCATAAAGCCGGATCTGCTCACGTTCACGGCGCAAACTATGGAAATCTTCCCAGTCCTGATTCTCAGTCACACAACGAAGCCGCAACAGAGATTCGGCACCAGCAACGCGCCAATGCATCCCAGAAAGCTCAAAACGATCCTTGACTAGATGACGGCAAGCCCCTTCAATCACCCCCGTGGCGATGGGCCAGCCAGCCGCCAAGTAGTCATCATAATGCATGTAGGCCGCATTGCGTTCGTAGTAGTTGGCGACTCTCAAAAGAACTTCTGAGGCTGTTTTCTTGCACGAAGTAGCCACTGCCAATGCACGTAAATCAGAGACGACAGTCGCACTTTGCCCTTTAAGTAAAAGTAAAACGCGCTTCTGTACCCAAACTTGGCGCAGAGGTGACTTTTCTCCATGAAGAGAATTACCCGCTTCCCAGAGATACTCCACTGCATGAATTATATCTAGCACAAGAGTAAAAAGAGGTAGATGAGTTAGCATTTTTTCCTGTAAAGGAGCAGAGCCATCAGTGAGTGCGACACGCATACTGATATGTTCTCCCTCACGAAGAGATACTTGCTTTGCTGTAAATTCAAGAGCGGATTTTTTACCTTCAAGAGTTGCCCATAATTGTTTATTTTGCGGCCCGATGCGTTTCTTAGATTTCTTAAGTTTTTCATCCTCGTGATTCTTATTCTCTTTAAAGAGACTTATTGTTACTTCTTCGGCAGTACGCACAAAAGGAGCGATGGTGTAGACACTTGTCACAATGGCCTCTTTCTTTTGTCCTAATTTTTCTCCTTTACCCAAACGTACCCGAATCGGTTGAGGATTTTCAGGGAGCATAGGTATTCCTTTACCATCGGCTTGAGCCACTAAAATCGCGGCTTCTGTGGCAGGCGATACAGGGGGACTATTCTGATAGAATTCTTCTACAAGAGCACTATCCTCTAAAATGACTTCTTCGAGAGGGCGACAACTTAATTTTTGTGTCAAAATATTCTCGAAAATCTTACCTGCTTTGTGGTAAGGCAGGTAGCAAGCCATCTCTGAGAGGCATTCACGTAGCAAGTCGGAGAGACTATTTTCTGGTATTTTAAGTTTTGCATCCAATAGAAAATAGCTTTCCCCTGGTTTATAGTAGTAGGCTCTTTTAAAAGTTAATTTTCCAAAGACGGAACGATAAGATCGTTTTTTGAGAGAATGAATCGGTAATATTTCTCCATTGAGGCAGATACTATTTATATGTTTGAGTTGATCTTGCTGTGTCATGATGAAAGCCAGCAGGAGATCCCGTCCCAGACTGAGAAGACTGGCGAGTAAGTATTTCTCTGCCTGATAAATCGAGGGGGAGTGTTTCTGATTCTGTGTGACGAAGGTGATGATCTCATCAAATTTATCTTTGATTTGTTGTACAATCTCTTGGGAGTCGGGGGTCATGGCAGTCTCCTGGCCTTATTTTTGTAGCACAGATATTATGCCTGAAACTGCGACCCTCAACTCCTTCAACCAAAATGAGTCACACCCATTCCAATTGCGTTTAGTGTTGCCATATTTTCTCTCGCCCCCCGCAAGGCGGGGGAGATAAAACGATATTTCTCTTCCTCATTGCCCCCCCCCGCAGAGCGGGGATAAGGGGGCAGGTCAGGCAAACAAGTATTCATTAGGTGGTAAGTGGTTTCCTGCTTCTGATATTCCTTTGTCTGAAAAA
>JANNDD010000326.1:0-10284 GCA_031387365.1 Armatimonas sp.
AACACCTCTCTCCACAGTGAACCAGAGATTGTGTTCTCTGATCGCATTATCACTCTAGGGCCACTTGCCTTCCAAGGAGAAAACGCAACCGTCTACCGTGTGGTTACGGAGAGTGGGCGGCAGCTCATTCAAAAACTCGGCTCGACTTCCCGCGAGGGTGAGATTGTGAGCGCTTTGACGGCCTACCAGCCGTTTGTGCCCGAGTTTCTGGGTGAAGCCAACGACGCTTTGTACTTCTCCGAGCTGCCCGGAATCAACTTAGCGGAGGCGTTCGAGCAGACCCCTGAGCGGCGCACAGCACTGTCCGAGGCTTTTGGCAAGGCGCTCAAAATGATTCACACCTGGGAGCCGCCGCTTCCCCAGCCCAAACTGCTCTGGCGCGACGAAGCACTGGCTCGGGTGCGGGCAACGGCAGCGCAGCACCCATGGGGGAGTATCGCGCTGAGCTACACCCCCTTCGCCGGTGAGAGCTACGCGGAGGTCGCCGACTGGATTGAGCACGAAAGCCCCTCGATTGCCCCCCAGCTTAGCTTCTGCCACGGCGATGCGTGCCTGCCGAATTTCATGGTCGAAGCGGGTACTATCACCGGGGTGGTGGATTGGGGCGATGGTGGCTGGGCCGATCCGCGCTACGACTTGGCGACGGCGCTCTGGAGCCTGCGGCGCAATAGTAACGGTGATCCCAAGACGCCACGCTACCAGGAAGCGTTTCTCAGTGGCTATGGCTGGCACGGTGGCGTGGCAGGCCTAAAGTTTTTCGAGGCGCTCTACACCCTTGGGGGATAATATTTTATGAGCTGGATAGACCGAGAATTTTTTGACGCTAATGGCTATGTCGTCGTAAAGAACGTCGTTCCGAAGGCACTCTGCGACGCCGTGATCGCAGCGGAGTATGCCTTTCTAGGCTTCTCGCCCGACACTCCCGAGAACTGGTACCAGCTGCCTCTCCAGCGGGGTGGGATGCTTGAGATCTATCAGCACCAGGCGCTCTGGGACACGCGCCAGCACCCGAGCGTCCACGATGTCTTCTCGGAGATTTACGGCACGGAGAAGCTCTGGGTGAGTATTGACCGGGCTAACTTCAACCCGCCGGTTCACCCTGAGCACCGTGAGTATGATCATCTGGGCATGATTCACTGGGATATTGATCCCATGGAGGCCCACATCGCACCGTTTCGGGTGCAAGGCGTGCTCTATCTGTCCGATACGCCTGCGGAGCGCGGTGGATTTTGCTGTGTCCCGGGCCACCACAAGCTCATCGAGCGCTGGGCCGCCACGCGTGAGAGAATCCCCGGTGCCCCGGAAGAGGGCAAGCGCTCGCCAAAAGACAAGAGCGAGATTACCGTGGTGCCAATTGCCGCCGAGGCGGGCGATTTTGTGATCTGGAGCACGCGCCTGCTACACGGCAACGGTCGCAATCTCTCCGATCAGCCGCGCCTGGCACAGTACATCACCATGTCTCCGGAGCGTTATCATACGGACGAAGCGGAGCGGAGGAGTCGTGTTACCCGCTGGCAGGAGCGCCGCAACCCCGATGCCTTCTGGGCACCCGGCGATCCGCGTGGCTGGGAGCAGGAACACGGCACAACCGCAACACTCACGGAGCTAGGCAAGAAGCTCCTGGGCCTAGAGCCCTGGAATTAGCCCCCTATGATAATAACTGCAGAGCGCCTGACGCTCGAAAAAATCACACCGCTGCGCATCAGTCGTGGAACGAGTAGTCACAGTGTCAATTTATTTGTCACAGTCGAGCACGAGGGCATTTGCGGATTTGGTGAGCTAGCTCCTAACAGTGTCAGCGGTGATACAGCGGAAACGGGGGAGGCGGACATTGAGAGCCTACGTCCCGCGCTGAACGCTATGGCTCCCTGGGAGCTGGACCGAATTGAGGGGGCGCTCCGCGCACTGGACTCTACGGCAAGTGGCATGGAGGGAGTCGGGAGCGGCGGTGCCGTGAAAGCCGCTATCGAGATGGCCTGCCACGACTGGCTGGGGAAAAAACTGGGTGTGCCGGTGTGGAAGCTGCTGGGACTAGAGCGTGCACGCATTGTCGAGACATCGGTGACCGTGGGAATCCAGTCCCCCACCGACGCGGCCATGCAGACCCGCGACTGGCACACACGCACAGGCGCTCGGGTGCTCAAGATCAAGCTCGGCAGCTCGGACGGTATCGAGGCCGATCAAGCGATGTTTGCCGCGATCCAAGAGGCAGCGCAGACGTTTTCCAAACCGGCGATCTTTCGGGTGGATGCCAACGGCGGCTGGAGCGTCGCGGATGCCCAGAAAATGATCCCCTGGCTGGCTGCGCGGGGAGTCGAGTATGTCGAGCAGCCGCTGGAGCAAGGCAACGAGGACGGCCTCTCCGCGCTACGGCCCGCCGTCATCCCGATCTTCTTAGACGAAACGATCCGTGTCGCTGCTGATGTCCCTAGAGTGGCAAGCAGGATTGACGGTGTGAACGTAAAGCTCATGAAGTGCGGTGGTTTGCGCGAGGCACTTAGAATTATTGCGGTGGCAAAGGCGCACGGCCTCAAGACCATGCTCGGCTGCATGGGCGAGACCAGCCTCGCGATTACAGCCGGTGCACAGATCGGAGCTGCCTTCGATCACTTGGATTTAGACAGCCACCTAAACCTCAAGAACGACCCCTTTATCGGGGCCGACTGGCACGAGGGAAAAGTCATCCCCAGCGACAGCCCCGGGCTGGGAGTAACGCAACGGTGACGTCACGCCGCTCATACCTAGTAAAAAAGCCGATACAGCCATTCTTGAGTCCCTCCGAAAATTGCTGTTATGGCACAGGAACAACAAGCCAGGCTTCAGCGGCTTTTTTTATTGTTACTGCTTGCGCTCACCTCTGCGACGGCTTCCTCGGCTATTGTGGAGGAGTCCGAACCGATGGCACGTGCCCGGCAAGTTCGGCAGAGACGAGAGCGCGCCATCGAGCGTATGACTGCGACCCCGAGAACAGCACAGCTCTGTTGCGATAACCAGGGCGTTCCCCTGCGTGGTGCAAAATCACCGCTTATCCTGGCAGTCCGCTCACACTTGATCCTTACGTTGCCCCAGTGCGACGCCTCCAATCTGCCCAAGGTCTCGGTGCAGATCGGCGATAGTGAGCCACTCCCCGCTGTGTGGCAAAAGACATCAAATATTCCTCGTCTGGAAGTAACTCTACCGGAGACAGTTCAGAGCGGTGCGCTTGTCGTTACTGAGGCAGGGAAAGTCCTGTGGCAACGGTTTGTCTATATCACCTACGCACTGCCGCTTACGCCCCAGGTGCCAGCATGGCGTGGGGTGCTTGATGATGCCTGCCGCTGGGCAAAGGGAGCGCGCACTCCCAAGGAGATTGTTGCCAACCTCACCCATGGGCTTTTCACAAGCGGTCGGTTCGTCTATCCGGTCAGTGATCCGACGAAAAACGCAATCTTTGTTCGGCGTAACACCTTTGCCCTGACAGCGTTCTTGAGCCAAGAGGGACCGCACAAAGGCAACTGCGTAGACATCTCCGACTATCTGGTGATCTGTGCCGCTGCCCTAGGAGTTCCCCTGCAGCTCGTTCAACTGACGGACTCCCAGAACCGCACGCTGGTCACCAACCCGATCTGCCCCATCGGCTGGGACGCCTCAGATCCGAAGAGCTACCGTAGTATGCGCTACACGATGCACCAGGTCGCCTACCTCCCCGAGGCAAACCGCCTCTTCGACGCGTGCTTTTTCTTGCCCCGCACGGGCAGCTCCACGCGCAACCCTGTTCCCACTTTTAGCTGGGATGCGGCCCAGATGCAGAACTACTGGCAGTCCAAAGACACGACACTAGGTTTCGTAAGCCGACCTTTCGAGAGCACCCCTCTGGCACTAATCTCCTCAAAAGTGCCTAGGGTGGAGTAGCAGAGCACTAGACATCGACGAGAGTGATATTTTGGAGAGACACGCCGAACCCACCGACCATCACACTGGAGTACACGTGCCCCTTGGTCAGAGTGGTGGTGCCACTATCGCTAATCACACTCTTGCTCCCAGTAGGTGTCACCCGAACCCGGTAGCTGCCCTGGGGCAGATCGAGGTAGGCAGAGGCTCCTTTAAACGCGATATTGGTCAGGTTTGGGGAGACCGAGCTGATGCTTGCCGCTGGGTCGGTGACATAGACATCCACGCCCGTGAGCTCGGAGGCGGCGTGAACAACACGCAAGCGGGCATTTCCCACCGTCGCTGACGGAACACTATCATCGAGGACTAGCACGACATCCAGCGTGGACGATGCCCCAATGATGAGCGCGGTGTAGTCGCTCCCTTCAAACTCCAGCGAGCGAGAGACACGCGGAGCGCCGAGCGGTGTCGCCGCATCCACGAGGTGCAGGGTGTGCCCCCCCGACAGTATATTCACGTACGGACTCGCGGACTTGTAGGCCAGCGAGTTGACGGCCACCTCAACATTGAAGCGCACCGCCAGTGCCCCCGTACTGGGCGCTGCATGAACGACTCGGAATCGGGCATTCTCCTGAGTGGCTCCGCTACAGCCCGTGAGAAGTCCGAGAGCCCCCCCTGCCATCAGAATCAAAGCGCGACGATTTACTTTTATCACTAAACTACTCCTCTGTACACTATTCTGAATATTTTACCTTAGCTTATCTCGAAAAAAACTAGTAAAACACACAGTAATACTCTCTAAAAAGAGAGTCTAAACGTTCTATTTTCGCAAATAGCAAACGCTCTATCTTCCCATTTGAAAACAATCCGCCTTGTGGTAAGCTACCTCTATGCAGCTTTCATCGAACCGGAAACTCGCACTTCTGATGCACGATGCCGTTCTTGGCACATCAGGGAAGATGGGCTTCGGTCTGCTCCGCTACTCCGATGCCCAAGTTACTTGTGTGATTGATAAAGTGACGGCGGGACAGGATCTCGCCGCGCTCACTGGTATCTCCCGACCGACTCCTGTACCCATTGTCGCCACAATCGCAGAAGCGCTTGCTCTCGGGGCCGATACGCTCGTGCCAGCAATCGCGCCTGCCGGAGGAGTACTCCCGGGCGACTGGCGACAGGAAGTGATCCAAGGTCTTCGCGGCGGGATGTCGCTGGTCAACGGCCTGCACGAGCGCATGGCAGAGGCGACAGACTTCCGGGAGGTACTGCGGCCCAGCGCTTTTATCTGGGATGTCCGCCAGGAGCCACCCGGGCTTCCCAATGGCCTCGGGCGAGCGCAGGAGCTTTCCGCACGGCGCGTCCTCACGGTCGGCACGGACATGGCGATAGGCAAGATGACTGCCAGCCTTGAGCTCCACAGAGCCGCGCAACAGCGCAGTATCCCCAGTGCCTTTGTTGCCACGGGGCAGATCGGTATCTGCATCAGCGGCGCGGGAATCGCCCTCGATGCCGTGCGCGTGGACTTCGCATCGGGTGGTGTCGAGTGGGCCGTTCTGGAGGCCGCGAAGAGCCTACCCCCTAGCCCCCGTTCAACGGGGGAAATACTCTGGATCGAGGGCCAGGGCTCTATCCTGCACCCCGCCTCCACCGCGTGGCTACCGCTGATCCGTGGTTCCATGCCGACACAGCTCATCCTCTGTCACCGGGCCGGGCAGGAGTCCGTGATGCGAGCGGCGTGGGTAAAAATACCGCAGCTACGCGCCGTCGCTGCGCTCTACGAGGCTGTCAGTGCGGGGGCGGGGGCGCTGCCCGAGGCGCGTGTGGTCGGAATTGCCCTCAACTGCGCCCACCTCACCGACGACCAGGCCCGCGTGGCGTGTGCACAGACCGAGGAGCAAACGGGGCTTCCCACACAAGATGTCGTGCGTTTCGGCGGCAAAAAACTCCTGGAGGCCGTACTCTGCGATAAAATGCCTTCGTGACAATTGAAGAGCAAGTGCAACTACTCGCGCGTGGCGCGAGCCTTATCGTCCCTGAGAACGGCCTGAAGGCCAAGCTGGAGAAGTCCGCCAAGACCGGCAAGCCGCTGGTCGTCAAGCTCGGCCTCGATCCCACGGCGCCAGACATTCACCTGGGCTTTGCCGTGGTCTTGCGCAAGATGCGCCAGTTCCAGGATCTGGGCCACCGCGTGACTATTATTATCGGCGACTACACCACCCTAATCGGTGACCCATCGGGGCGCTCGGCGACCCGTCCGATGCTGACCAGCGAGCAGATCGGCCAGAACGCGGCCACCTACGTGGATCAGCTCGCGGTGATTTTAGACAAAGCGAAAACCGATGTCAGATTCAACTCGGAGTGGCTGGGGAAGCTCTCGTTCGCGGACTTAGTCAAGCTCACCAGCAAGATCACGGTCGCGCAGGTGCTCACCCGTGAGGACTTCAAGAAGCGCTGGGATGCCAATCAACCTATCTCGCTACATGAGCTTCTCTACCCACTGGCGCAGGGCTACGACTCGGTGGCGATCCAGGCAGATGTGGAGATGGGCGGGCTGGACCAGACCTTCAATATCCTCACGGGCCGCGAGCTCCAGAGCGACCCGGAGATCGCGCAGGATCCACAGATCGGGTTCTTCATGCCGCTTTTGGTTGGTCTCGATGGCATCAAGAAAATGAGCAAGAGCCTCGGCAACTACATTGCCATCGCTGAGCCTCCTCTCTCCCAGTACAGCAAAGTGATGAGCCTCGGCGACGCGCAAATGCCTATGTACTTCCTGCTCTGCACCGATGTCCCCACCGCAGAGTTTGCGGAGATTCTCAAGGCCGCCAACCCAATGGAGGCTAAGCATAGGCTCGCTCGTGAGATAGTCACAATCTACCACGGCACCGACGAAGCTAGTGCAGCCAGCGATGAGTGGAAGCGCATCCACTCCGCCCGGCAGTTTCCCAGCGACGCGCCCGAGCTTACCATCCCCGAGAACCCCATAAACATCGTCGCGCTCGTCCGACACGCAGGCTTCGCCCCCAGCAACGGCGAGGCGCGGCGCTTAGTGGAGCAGGGAGGCGTCAAAATCAACAGCGAAAAGCTCTCCGACCCGGCGGCAAGTATCACCATCACGGACGGCGACGAGTTCCAAGTCGGCAAGAAAAACTTCGCTCGACTGAGGCTCTAACCCATGCCTGCACGAGACCTCTACCATAACTTTGTGTCTTTTTAATCCCGAGTCACAGGAGATTGTCAGATGGTTGCCTTAGATAAAAAACGTCGGATCATAAAAGAGGTTCTGGGCTACTACGCCTCAATCCCCTACTCTACACCTGATGCACAGCTAACCCCACTCGCTGTTTTTGATGATC
Organism: Armatimonas sp.; assembly: GCA_031387365.1. GTDB lineage: Bacteria > Armatimonadota > Armatimonadia > Armatimonadales > Armatimonadaceae > Armatimonas. The sequence goes on from JANNDD010000326.1 coordinate 7,224, forward strand.
ACAATGACCATTATTTGCTGGTAACAATCGGCTGGCAAGCACGTCACCGCTATCACAACACAGTAGTGCATTTAGACATCATTGATGGCAAAATCTGGCTACAAAAAGACAATACTGATGCAGTGATTGCCGAGCGTCTCGTCGAAGCGGGCATTCCTCGTACCGAGATTGTCCTTGGATTCCAACCCGAAAATGTCCGTCCCTACACCGATTACGCCGCCGCGTGAATCGGCCTCATGGCGTGAAGTCCTTGTCTATGAGTTCAGCGGGGAAGAGGGATCTTTTTTGCTGGAGCTTCGCCTCGGCACCTGGGATATCCAAGCTTTTGCGCGTCTGATAGTCGCCATGCGCAAGTGCGCCGAAACCTACGAATCCAACTACGATGTGGGTTCTTCTGAAACGGTGGAGCGTTGGATCGCCGATGGTTTCTGGTTTGTCCATCAGTGCTCGACTGTGGACCTGAGCGATCTTGTCTCCTGGTTCTTCTCGGGCCACTTTCCTTACACAATCCGCATTGCCATTGAAAAGCAAGAAACGTATTTGCTTTGCTATCCAAATGAGGAACAGACGGTACAATTGTCACTGGGAGAACTGTGATGAAGAAAATTGGGGTTTTGTATGGCCGGGAGAATACGTTTCCCGGCGCGTTAGTGGCAAAGATTAACGAGCTTGGGGCGGGCAATTTTGAGGCGGAGAGCCTGAGTATTGGTGCGATCACGATGGAGCAGCTCTACGACTACCGGGTGATTATTGACCGTATCTCGCAGGACGTTCCGTTCTACCGCGCCGTGCTTAAGCACGCGGTAATGCAGGGTGTCAACGTGATCAATAACCCATTCTGGTGGACCGCGGACGATAAGTTTTTCAACTACGCGCTGGCGCATAAGATCGGCGTTGCCATCCCTAAGACGGCGCTCTTGCCCCACAAGCAGCACCCGCCCGATATTAATAGTCAGTCGCTGCGCAACCTGCTCTATCCGCTGAACTTTGAGGAGATCTTTGAGTACATCGGCTTCCCGGCGTTTCTGAAGCCCTACTCCGGCGGTGGCTGGAAGCATGTCTACAAGGTTCACTCACGCGAGGAGTTCTTCTCCGCGTACGACCAGACAGGTGATCTGTGCATGACTCTTCAATCCAATGTTGAGTTCACGGACTACTTCCGCTGCTACGTGATCGGCAAGAAAAATATTCACATTATGCGCTACGATCCGCGGCTCCCCCACGAGCGCCGCTATGTTCTGGATGGCCCCCCGCTTGACCCCGCGATGCACGATCGTCTCACAAGCGACTGCCTCAAGATCTGCAACGCACTGGGCTACGACATGAACACGGTAGAGTTCGCGGTGCAAGACGGCATCCCCTACGCCATTGACTTCCTCAACCCCGCCCCCGATGCCGATTACCACTCAGTTGGCCCTGAGAACTTTGCCTGGATTGTGAATGCCATGGCGGAGCTGGCGATTGAAGAGGCTGGGAAGAAAGTCAGCAAGCCCAAGGACTACCGCTGGTCCAAGTTTTTATAGCAGGATTGCCCGCTCTGCTTCCCGAACCTAGCCACCATGCAAACTTCCGTCACCGACACGCCCTATTGGCAGGACTGGCACGAGGCCGCGTCGCTGGCGACTCCTGAGCAGAACGATGTTCGGGCAGTGGCTTTTGACCACCGAGGACGGCTCTGGTGCGCGACGGCAGCAGGCGTGTTCTGGCGCGACGGTTTGCAGTGGCGCACTCCTACAGGCGGCGAAGCACTGGGATCAACGCATTGCTTCCTGGCGGAGCGAGAGGGAACACTCTGGATTGGAAACTGGCAGGGACTCTTCCGGTTCGATGGTGAGCGGGTCGTGCCAGGCGGGCTCTCGGGTTCGCTGATCTGTGCGCTGGCACTCGGGAAAGAGGGAGTACTCTACGCCGCTGGGCCGCAGGGCATTTGGCTGCGACGACCCGGTGGAGCGTTTGAGATAGTGCAAGGGTGCTGGCACCAAGCGATCCGGGCGATTGTCCCCCTCGACGCGGAAACCCTCTGGATCGCGTCGGCGAGTGGACTCTACTTGCAGAACACGCGCAATGGCAAACCGGCCAAGCGCTTTGGGACGCCGGATCAGCTCCTGAGTAGCAATATCTACTGCCTCACCCACCTGCCCGACGGCACGCTGGCGATTGGCTCCACGGGTGGCGTGGATTTTTACCAGGGCACCAAACGTATGAAGTCTCTCGGTGTGGCCCAGGGCTTGCCCAACCGCCATGCACGGGCCATCGCCACGGACAAAGAGGGGCGACTTTGGGTCGCAACCAAGCTCGGTGTCGCGCGCTATGAGAGCAAGACAAAGAAATTTAGCCTGCGCCACAGCCGCCGCTGGCTGGCAAGCGACGATGCCCGCGATGTGGCAATTTCGACTGATGGCACGGCGTGGGTGGCGACGGCAGGCGGCGTGGATGCAATCCACCGCAAGAAGCTCACGCTTGCCCAGAAGGCCGATTACTTCCTTGACATGGTGCGCAAGCGCCATCTCCGCCCACCGGGTCTGGTCGGGCCCGCGGTGCTTAAGAAGCGCGGCGATCTGTCGGAGAGCTTTATCGAGGACGACGACAACGACGGTGAGCACACGGGGATGTACATGGCCGTCGAGTCGCTACGCTACGCCGTGACTAAGAACCCTGTGGCCCGCGCCAATGCCCGTGCTGCGTTTAATGCCATGGTGCTCCTACAGGAAGTGACCGGCACGCCCCACTTCATCGCCCGCTCGGTCTTGCCTGTCGGTACTGCGCCACTTCACGAAGTGGATCGGACGTTTACGCCCCAGGAGCTGGCGGAGAGGAAGCGCGATAATCCGCGCGAGAAACCTATCGAGAAGCGCTGGATATTAAGCAGCGACGGCAAGTGGCTCTGGAAGCGCGATGCCAGCTCTGATGAGATAGACGGCCATCTCTACGGCTACGCGATGTACTTTGACCTGGCCGCCGACGAGAGTGAGAAGAAACGTGTCGCTACTTTGGTAGATAAGATCGTCGGGGGAATCGTGGAGCATGGCTTCGTGCTCCAAGATATTGATGGTAAATCAAC
>JANNDD010000347.1:0-6029 GCA_031387365.1 Armatimonas sp.
ACGACAACTGCCAGCAGAAGAGCCCCACCTACCGCCTGAGAGCGTTTTTTCAAGAGAGTTCAAGAGAATAAAGTGGGGTCAGGAGTTCCCCCCTGACCCCGAGTGAGGCTACCAGTTGTGCCAGATATCCTCAGCGGTACCCAGCCGAGCCTTGAGACCGCCGCCGCCTACTGCCTTAGCATGGCCGTCCGCAAAGACGACGTTGCACTTCAGCGCATGGCGGAACACCGGGCGACGCGCGTTGTTGCCAGGATTTGACTGGTTTTGTGGCCAGTCCCCGTGCCCACGACCAGGAACGGCAAAGTTCCAGTCGCAGCCACCCCAGCCCTGCATGGCTTTCCATTTTTCAGGCGTAAAGGTGAAGGGGCCACAGTCGCCGGTTCCTGCCGCAATATTACAGGAGGCTCCACTACCCTGATTGAAAACCCCAATTCCCCCATCCAGCGCGGCGGAGCCGAAGGTCTGCGCGGCATCTGCCAGCATCACTAGGCCTGCGGGCTGGTTCAGGGCTGCCATGGGCCGTCCAAAGATTCCATTGGTGCAGTCGCCGGTGGTCCAGTAGCCCTGGTTCACTTCGGCATCGTTGATGCCGTAGCTGGTGGGGCCGATGGTGTTGCCCGCCTTGTACTCGGGGCAGGAGAGCACCGTGTTGCTGGAAAGCGCCTCATAGTTGTTGGCGGCATTTGCCTTGTACTTCTGGACATAGGGCAAGATGGTGTCACGCCAGTGCATACAGCCCGCATTGGCACCACACGTGCCATCGCAGGATTTTGTCCAGCCACCGGGCAAAACCTCGTCGTAGTCTTGTGCGTACATCATGGACGCGGTGCCGAGCTGCTTCAGGTTCGAGATACAAGAAATAGCACGAGCACGGGCGCGTGCCTGTGCAAAAACAGGGAACAAAATTGCTGCCAGAATCGCGATAATCGCGATCACAACCAGCAACTCAATGAGCGTAAACGCTCTTCGATTGCGAAACATTGCAAAATTTCCTCTCGTAGGTCATTGATCCGTTTTAAGGGATCGAGAATGCGATTTTGTGATCACTTCCCTTTAGTAGAGCTACTTTTGCCAGCTCTTTCTTTTTTAAGTCGCTCCGCCTCTTGACGGAGCCACTCTTTTCCATGCCCCAGGGACACGTGGTTCATGTAACCTTGTACTTCTGCGGGAACCTTGTCAAAGTCGCCATTACTCTTGACAGCCCACTCCCGCATGCGCCGTAGATCCTGCTGCATCTTCTCTTCCGAGGTGGGCAGCGGGGAGGCTGATACCGCCACGGGCGTCTCGGGTGTCCCGGGCAGCAGTGCGAGGAGGGAGAGAAGCCCTCCGCCCCCTGCCACGATCCAGAACCAAGGCTGTCCAACGACCGAGAAAAGCTTGTCTCTCATGTCGAACCTCGCACAATGAGAGACGGCATAAACCGTTTTACCATACTCTTCGTGCTGAGTACTTTGTCTTCCAGATTTTCTTCAAGGCGATCTGCCAGGGCGAAAACAACCGCCTCCCCAATATCATGCATGGGCTGCTGGATCGTCGTGAGCCCGGGCGTGATATGTGCCGCTATGGGCCAGTTATCGTAACCGATCACCGCGACATCTTCTGGGACTCGCCGCCCACTGTCTCGGATGGCCTGCATCGCGGCCAGCGCAATACCATCGTTGCCCGCAAAGATCGCGGTGGGAGGATGGGGTAGCTCCAGGCGCGCTCTGACGGCGGCATAGACTATATTGGAATAAAAAGAGTGTGCGATAATGTCTTGCTCCTGCGGCTCAGCTCCCCAGTCTCGCAAGGTTTGTTCGTAGACGGTGCGTCGAATCCGAGTGCTCTCCTGATTGGGATCGCCCAAGGCAAAGGCAATGGAGCCGGGCTGGTGCCCACGCTCCCGCAGGTGCTGCATCCCCAGCTGCATTCCCGCCACATTGTCTACATCTAAGCAGACCGCCGCAGAGTCCACGTAACACTCGTCGGCCCCCACAACCCCTAGGGGAATCCCGACGCTTTTCAGGCGCTTGGGTAGGTCTTGCCCGAGCTGCGGAGCAATCACGAGCATGGCATCAGGACGCTGGGCACGGATATGGTGCTCGATACCCTGATCGGTTGCAGCCGCCGTGAAAAAAGTAATGTTGTAGCCCCGCAGGCGAGCCCCCGCAAACACCCCCGCGAGAATACCTGCGTAGTAGTAGTTGGTTACAATCTCGGACTTCGCATCGCCCACGAGAATCCCCATCACGTGAGTGCGCTGACGTACCAGGCTTCGGGCAACGGCATTCGGATGGTAGTTCAGGCGGCGCATGGTCGAAACTACCCGCTCTCGCGTCTCAGCACGAACAGGGCGGGGGCCATTATTGAGAACATAGGAGACGGTTGCTACCGACACTCCGCTCTCTTTTGCGACATCGCGAATCGTTGCCATCTTTAGCTTGATTCCTATTTTATCTAAACGATTAGATTTTGTCAAGAGCCTCTAGACGAGACGATGCGGTGCCGTGGGTGTTATCATGCCCGCCTAGACAAAATCGAAATGCTCGCTGGGCGTGATAAAGGGGGGAATCGCTCAGAACCCCCTTCCCCAGCGACGAAGGAGCGCCCGGGGCAGGGGGAGGGGGCAAGGGGAGGGGGCAAGGGGAGAGGTTAGAAAGTTACTACTTGTCTATCGCCAGCCCTTTGACATCCTCGTTGGCTTGCCCTATCGCCTCGGCAAGGCTGGGGTGGGAGTGGACGGTCTTCATGAGCTCGTCCACAGTGTTCTCTAGCTGGATGCTGACCACGGCCTCCATGATCAAGTCCGTGGCGTGGGGGCCAATAATATGCACCCCGAGAATCTCGCCGTACTTGGCCTCCGCCACCACTTTCACAAAGCCCTCGGTCTGGGCAATTGCCATGGCCTTGGCTAGGTTACGGAACGGGAAAGTGCCCGTCTTGACCTCGTAGCCCTGCTCTTTTGCCTGCGCCTCGGTGAGACCCACGGAAGCCACTTCGGGCTCGGTGTAAATACAGCTCGGGATGGCTTTATAGCTCATGGTCGCCGTATGGCCACAGATATTCTCCGCCGCAACAAGCCCTTCGGCGGTGGCGGTGTGCGCCAGCCCGGAGCCGATCACATCACCAATGGCGTAGATGCCCGGCACGCTCGTTTCGAGCTTATTATTGACTGCAATAGCCGCGCGGCCCTTGGGCGAGCCCAGCGTAATACCCACACTCTCCAGCCCGAGGCCGGTCGTAAACGGCGTGCGACCCGTGGCGATCAGCACCACATCGGCAGGCAGGCTCTTCTCCGCGCCATCGGCTCCCGCAAAGAACACTTCTTTCTTGCCGTCTTTGTCCTCAACACGCGTCACTTTCACGCCCGTTTGAATGGCGACGCCTTGCTTCTTGAGGCTCTTGGTCAGCTCTTTGCTAAGATCCTCGTCCATGTTGGCAATAATGCGCGGCAGGAACTCCAGCACGGTCACTTTGCTGCCGAGCCCGGCGTAGACGTAGGCAAACTCCACCCCGATCACGCCGCCACCGACGATTACAAGCTCACCGGGGACATTCTTCGCGCTCACTGCCTCGTTACTGGTCCAGAGCGGGCCGGTTGCCAGCGTCCCATCGGCTTTCTTCGCCTTCACCGCCGCATTGTCCACCCAGATATCGGCGCTGTCTACACCCGGAATCGGCACTTTGCTGGGCACCGAGCCCGTGGCGATAATAATATTGGCTGTCGTGATCTTCTCCACTGAGCCATCGGCCTTGGTGACTTCGACCGTGTTCTTATCCAGAATCTTGCCGTAGCCCGCGATATGCTTGACTTTGGCGCTCTTCAAGAGAAACTCGACGCCTTTATTGAGCCCCGTGACGATCTTATCTTTGCGGCCCATGAGCGCGGGAAAGTCATAGCCGACGTTCTCGGCGATCAGACCAAAGTCTTTGGCGTGCTTGAGCGTGTGCAATGCCGCGACGGAGCCGATCATGGTTTTCGTCGGGATACAGCCCCAGTTCAGACACGTCCCGCCCGGATTGTCAGACTCAATGCAGACCACCCGCGCCCCCAGCTGCGCCGCCCGCTTGGCTGCCGGATAGCCCCCCGGCCCCGCCCCGATCACGACAACATCCGCATCCTTCGACGGGTCAAAGTTCGCCTTCCCGCTCATTGCTCTTACTTCCTTCCAGACAGACAAAAAGGCCGCAGATCCGGCCCTTGTAAATTTCCTCTCTAGTGTACCCCACCTGTAACGCTGCCGTAACGTTGGTGCGTATAATGCAAACTAACCAAAACACTTTTAGGAGGAAGTGATGTTACTACCTATTCTCGCTCTAGCGATGGTGCAAAGTCCCGCCCCACAAACTGAGGTTTCTCTGGAGGCGACGCTCAAAGATGCAAAGCTAAGCTACACGGATATTGACAACTTCTACAAGCTTAAGTATGGTTTCTCGGACACCAAGCGAAGCCAGATCGCCTATATCCGCAAGGTGGAAGAGAGCTACAATAGCCTGAAAGTGCAGGAGATTTTTTCTCTGTGCTACGACAAGTCTGATCCCCCCAGTAGCGAACAGCTCCAGAGTATCTTCCAGAAGCGCTTCAGCATTGGAGGGCTTGTGCTCGAAGCTCCCAGCGAAAAGCAGGCCAACTGGCGCATCCGCTTCCGTGTCACCCTTGCCACCAATGCACTACCTGAAACCCTCAAGGAGTACCTCAATCTTGTCTCCGGCACGGCAGACAGTCTCGAAAAAGAACTCAATCCTGGTTCGGAGGACAAATTATGATCCCTGCCTTACTCGCCGCCACCCTGCTCTGTGTCGCGCCTGCATCGCCACGACAGGCGGAAAACGATGCCGCCAAAGCCCGCGTGAAGAGCGCGATGGAGGCCACGGGCTTCAAGTACGAGGCTAGTGCCAGCGGCCTGAGCCTCACTGTGCTCTTTGACAATCCCGATAAACGCCAGCAGAAAATCTTTATTGCCACAGCTCCGGGTAAAGCGAGCGGTCTGCTGACCCATTTGGTCTACACGACGGTCTGGGTAAATGCCACCGCGCCTCCTGATGACGCCTTGCTCCGTAAAGTGCTTCTCCAGAGCAAGAAGCTGGGGCACTTCTATCTCTTCAAAGACACCAAGGGGACTTGGGCCATTCGCTTCGGAGCGCACTTCGATGCCACGGGCCTGAAAGACACTTCTGAGAAAGGCGACACGCTCTCCACCAGTCTCAAAGACCTGATCTCCTTTGTCAATGCTGTCGGGGAGGAGACCGACAAGATGCTCAACGGAGATAAGGACATTAGATAACGATGCTTCTCATTCCGATTCCTGCCCTGATCTCTGCCCTGCCACAGACTCCCGAGGCGAAGCTGGCAAAGCTAGAGCCTGCGATCCAGGCCGCCGTCGCCGAACTCAAGCGCCTCGGCTACACGCTGAGCCAGGCAAGCACGCCGCCTAACACCCGTGGCGTGGTCGAGCTTAGGCACTCTGCGTCTCCTCAGACACTCGTGGTGGTTTTTCAGCCTACTCGGGTAAAGTTGCACCTGAATGTGCCGATCAGCGACGCGCTCTACGGTCAGAGTGAGGTGCTCAAAAAACAGCTCGCGGCGACCTTTCCCGAACTGGAACAGTTCTATTTAGGCTCCAGCGATGGCAAGAACTTCGCGAACCTGAGCCTCGTCAGTGCATCGGTAACCCCGCCAGCCGCCTGGTATACCGAGACGCTCGCAACACTCCAGCGCGCTGCCGAGCAGCTTGTGGTCATGCCACCATCGGAGCTCGACAAACTCTCTCTCGACGAGGCCTTCAAAGCCGCGATTCAGGAACACCTGAAGGCGCTGGCGACAAGCCGGTTTACCGTGTCGCGGCTGGAGAAAAAAGAGACAGCCGCGCTCACACCGCCGTATTTTGTGCAGCTCCTCGCCAAAGATGCACACGGCGGCGAGAGCACCATCGCCTTTTTCTTCCAGGAGAAAGCGACTCTCTACACCACCAGCGCCGAGATTTCCCTCAACAAGCCGCGCGAGCTTGCCGAGCGGGAGCTGAGCGCCGAGCTTCGCAAGCGCCTCCCCG
>JANNDD010000859.1:0-7421 GCA_031387365.1 Armatimonas sp.
TAGCCTGACGAAGCGCTTGGTAAGTTTGGGCTTCGAGGTGAACTTGACTCCGATGGCAAAGGCTTGAGTCTAGGTTCAGCGGGGATTTTCAAACCAGAGGAAGTCAAATGATCGTCTCTCTTCTCGATACCGATCTGTATAAGTTCACCATGATGCAGGTGGTCTGGGGACGCTATCCTCAGGCACAGGCCGAGTACAAGTTCCAGTGCCGCACCAAAGACGCCGATCTGCGCCCGTTTGCCACCGAGATTCGCACGGAGCTAGACAAGCTGGCAGGGCTCCGGCTGACTTCGGACGAGGCGCAATTCCTACGCGCCATTCGCTATATCCGGCCCGAGTTTGTAGACTTTCTGGAGCACTTCACGCTTGATCCTAGCCAGATTGAAATCACCACCGACGACAGCACTGGCTTTGAACTACGCATCCGTGGCCCGTGGCTGGCGACAATTCTCTTTGAGGTGCCGGTGCTGGCGACGATCAACGAGGTCTGGTCGCGGCATCACTTCCCACTCACCCCAGAGCGCGAGGCCGAGGGGCTGCGCCGCTTAGAGGAGAAACTCACGCAGCTTCAGAGCGCCTCGGTGCCGGTTCGGGTGATGGAGTTTGGGACGCGGCGGCGCTACTCGCAGGCGTGGCAGGAGCGCATTGCCCAGCGGCTGGCTCCGCATTTAATTGGAACAAGCAATGTGCATCTAGCGCAGAAATTTGGCCTTAAGCCATTTGGGACAATGGCCCACGAGTTTCTGCAAGCCGGTCAAGCACTCGCCCCCCTTCTCAGCTCCCAGAAATTCATGCTCGAAGAGTGGATGCAGTTCTACCGGGGCGATCTTGGCATCGCGCTCTCGGATGTGTTCGGCTTCGATGCATTTCTGACCGACTTCGACCGCCTCTTCGCCAAAGCCTACGACGGCTGCCGTCACGACTCGGGCGATCCAGCGGCGTGGGGCGAGAAGCTGCTGGCGCACTACGAAAGCCTCGGTATTGATGCCCGTCATAAGACCGCCGTCTTCTCCGATGGCTTGAGCATTCCCAAGGCCATTGCACTGGCCGAGCGCTTCGAGGGGCGCATTCGGACCATCTTTGGCATCGGCACCGACCTGAGCAACGATCTCGGGGACAAAGCCCTTCAGATCGTCCTAAAGCTCGTGCGCCTCAACGGCCAGCCCGTCGTCAAGCTCTCCGACTCCCCCGGCAAAGCCATCACCGACGACGCAGCGTACCTAGATTACGTCCGGGCGATGTTCGCGTCGCCCGAATAAGTGCGGTCGCGGTTCCGAGCCCGGCCTGCTGCTCGCCGTAGAGTTTGTAGGCCAGCGCCACTTCGTAGCCGCCTTCATCGAGGGCGGAGTCGGGATACAGATAGCCCAGATTGCCGTTGGCAAACCCGACCGGCCAGCTTTCGGAATCGAGCGCTTGCCCGATCTCGGTGAAGATCTCGCCGGGCAGACCGATCAGGGTGAGTGGGCCGAGCGTGAGCCGCGAGACGGTGGCGACGGCAAAATTACGGGCGGGCTTGCGGCGCACGGCGGCGATCCACTCCAGAAACGCCTGGTCAATATCCGAGCGCCCTAGCGTGGCGAGTTTTTCGCGGGCCTCACTTTCGATAGCAACCAGCGTGGCCTCATCCGGGTACGGGTTCAGCGGCAAGTGAGCGCGGCGGTGCGTGGCAGTGGGCGTGGGCGTGGTCAGCGCAATGGCTTTGCTCTGCTGGGCGGCTTGCAGGGCGGCCTCGGCGACTTCTTTGCCGACGCGCTCTGCCTCGCCCGTGCCCCGGCTGGTGCCAAAGCGCGGGTTGATGTCGCCGCAGCAGGCTTGTAGAAAAAGCGTTGGGCAGCCCAGCGCGGGCTCGGCGTGCTCGCGTAGGCTTGCCACCCAGTCGGCGGAGAGAAGCGTGTTCTGGTTGCCCAACGCGACGGGATGGCAGGCGAAGTGCACCAGTGTGACCAGCGGGCCACTCTGAGTATGAATTAGGAGCGTGCGCACGCGCTCATCGCGGGATCCGGCGGGCTTGCGGCGGTTGATCGCTGCGTCGCATTCCATCGAGCCAACAGATGCCTCGGTGAGCAGCTCCGCAGTGGCTTTTGCTTCCCGCGCCGCAGCCTCCACGCGCCGGAAAAGCTCGCGTGTCCAGCCGACTTCTTTATCGCCCGTCGCACGGATCGCCATGGTCGCCGGGCCAGAGTGGGTGTGGCTACAGGCGATAAGAACTTCCTCAGGCGCTATCCCAACGGCTTTGGCGAGCCGCTGGCGGAGCGCTCTATCGTCACGTGGCGTTAGACCAATCACGTCCAGCGCGACAATCAGTGCGCCCTCCAGCCAGAGCACGGTAGCTCGGAGGGAGTCCCGAACTCCCGTGCTCACAAAGCCTGGCACGGGCCGCCCCGCAAACCCGGAGAGCCGTGTCCCGACGGGCGGCGTGATGTCTACCAGTGCAAGCCCGGCCTTCACACCCGATCTCCTACTTAATCGCCTCGGGTTCGTAGCCCAGTGCGGGAGAGAGCCAGCGCTCTGCTTCTTGCAGCGTCCAGCCCTTACGCTTGGCATAGTCCGCCACCTGATCACGGTCAATCTTGCCCACGGCGAAGTAGTTCGCTTCGGGATGCGCAAAGTACCAACCCGAGACACTACTTGCCGGGTACATCGCCATGCTCTCGGTCAGAGTCATGCCAATACGATCCGGCTGGAGGAGCGCAAACAGCGTGGTCTTCTCCGTGTGATCGGGGCAGGCGGGATAGCCCGGCGCAGGACGAATCCCCTGGTACTCCTCCTTGATGAGCTGCTCAGACGTGAGACTATCACCAATGCCCCACTCGCTGCGGGCCTTCGCGTGCATCCACTCGGCAGAGGCTTCGGCGAACCTATCGGCGAGCGCCTCCAGCATAATGGCGTTGTAGTCATCGCCTGCGGCTTTGAACGCCTCGACCCGCTCCGCCATTCCAATTCCCGCCGTGACCGCAAAAGCGCCGATATGATCGCCTTCAGGCGCTAAGAAGTCCGTCAGGCAGCGATTGGGCTCGCCCGCGCGCTTCTCGCTCTGCTGGCGCAGGGAGTGAAGGCGCACACCTCTCCCCAACCCCTCTCCCGGGCGCTCATTCTTCGCTGGGAAAGGGGCTTCTTGTGCAGGTGCTCCCCCTTTCCCAAGGAGGAACGACTGCCCGGGAGAGGGGTTGGGGAGAGGTAACACAATATCGTCACCATTTGGCGTGGCGGGGAAGAAGCCGTAGACGGCGCGGGCAGTGATCCATTTGTCCGAGACAACCTGATGGAGCATCGCCTGAGCATCGTTGAAGAGCTTGAGCGCCTCGGAGCCGACGATCTCATCCTCAAAGATCGCGGGGAACTTGCCGTGCAGCTCCCAGGAGATAAAGAACGGTGTCCAGTCAATGTACTTTGTCAGCTCGTCGAGCGGGATCTCGTCAATCACTTTGACACCCGTGAAGCTCGGAGTGGGCGGTGAGTAGGGCTTGGTCGCCGACCACGTATTCTCTCGCGCTTTGGCCAAGGGCAGAAAGACTGTCTTCTGCTGGCGCAGGGCAAACTGAGCGCGTGCTGCTTCCTGCATCGCCGTGTTCTCGGCTAGATAGGCCTCGCTCTCGGCCCCGATCAGATTTTGCAACACCCCGACGGCACGGCTGGCATCCAGTACGTGCACGGTTTTAGCGTAGTACGGCGCGATCTTCACCGCCGTGTGCAGTCGGCTCGTCGTGGCCCCACCGATGAGCAGTGGCACGGTAAAACCCTGGCGCGTCATCTCCTTGGCGACATGGATCATCTCATCAAGTGAGGGCGTAATGAGCCCCGAGAGCCCGATCACGTCCGCCCCGATCTCGCGGGCCTTGGCAAGAATTCGATCGCACGAGACCATAACCCCCATATCAATCACTTCGTAGTTGTTGCACGAAACGACGACCCCGACAATGTTCTTACCAATGTCATGAACATCCCCCTTGACCGTCGCAATCAGCATCTTGCCCTGAGCACCCGTCGCGTTCTGGGCCTTCTCGGCCTCTAAATACGGCGTGAGCACAGCAACCGAGCGCTTCATGACGCGAGCGGACTTGACGACCTGCGGCAGGAACATCTTGCCTGCCCCAAAGAGATCGCCGACCACGTTCATGCCGTCCATCAGCGGCCCCTCAATGACGAGCAAGGGCCGCTTGATCTTCTCCAGTGCCTCCATCGTATCGGCCTCAATGTAGTCTGTTAGCCCCTTGAGCAGTGCGTGCTGGAGCCGCTCCTCCACGGTACCACTTCGCCAGGCATCGTCGGCTCCGGCGGCTTTCTTGCCCTTGCCTTTCACTGTCTCCGCAAGCGTTAAGAGGCGCTCGGTGGCATCGGAGCGGCGGTTGAAGATCACGTCCTCGACATGGTCCAACAGCTCCTTAGGAATGTCGGCATAGACGGGTAGCTGCCCCGCGTTGACAATGCCCATGTCCATTCCGGCCTGGATCGCGTGATACAAGAATGCCGCGTGCATCGCCTCGCGCACCACATTATTGCCCCGGAACGAGAACGAGAGGTTAGAAACGCCGCCACTGACCTTCGCGCCCGGCAGATTAGCCTTGATCCACTTAACGGTTGCGATAAAGTCCACGCCGTAGTTCGCGTGCTCCTCCATCCCTGTACCCACGACGAGAATATTCGGGTCGAAGATAATATCCTCCGGCGGAAACTGAACTTGATCCACCAGCAAGCGATACGCCCGCTCACAGACCTCAATGCGCCGCTGGTAGGTATCGGCCTGCCCTAGCTCATCAAAGGCCATCACCACGACGGCGGCACCAAACCGACGCACGATCGTCGCCCGGTTCAGGAACTCCGCCTCGCCCTCTTTGAGGCTGATCGAGTTGGCGATGGACTTGCCGACGCTGCACTTGAGGCCCGCCTCGATCACTTCCCAGCGCGACGAGTCAATCATCAGAGGCACTTTATTGATGCCCGGCTCCGCTTGAATGAGCTTCAGGAAGTGCGTCATACATGCCTCGCGATCTAGCATTCCCTGGTCGTCAAAACAAATGTCTAGGACTTGCGCCCCATTGTCCACTTGTTCTAAAGCCACACTCAGCGCATCCTCGAACTTCTCCTCCTGGATGAGCTTCAAAAACTTCGACGAGCCCGCGACATTGCAGCGCTCCCCTACATTGACGAAGTTCGTCTCGGGGCGCACCACAAACGGCATCGTCCCCGAGAGGCGAAGATAAGGCTCGGTGGTCGGCACCACACGCGGCGGTAGGCCCTTCACGGCCTCGCCGATTGCCTTGATGTGCGCCGGGGAGTTGCCGCAGCAGCCACCGATAATATTGATCAGACCAGACTCCGCCCACTCGCGCAGCATCGGCCCCATGGTCTCTGGCGTCTCGGGAAACCCCGTCTCCGAGAGCGCGTCGGGCAGCCCCGCGTTGGGGTAGGCGATAATCGGAATATCCGCAATCTCAGCAAGCCGGGCCAGAATCGGGCGCATTTCTTTTGGCCCCAGTGAGCAGTTGAGCCCGACAGCGGTAAGTGGGAAGTGACGAATCGAGTACCAGAGCGCCTCAATGTCCTGGCCCGAGAGATTCCCCCCGGCCAAGTCCACAAAGCACGATGCCATCACGGGAATATCGCGTCCAAGTTCGGTCAGAAGCCCATCAATGGCAAAGAGCGCGGCTTTTAAGTTGAGCGTGTCAAACGTCGTCTCGCAGAGCAGCACGTCCACGCCGCCCGCAACCAGCGCCCGTGCCTGTCGCCCATAGGTCTCGACCAGCTCGTCCCAGCTCACATTGCGATACGCAGGCCGATCCGCATCCACGACCACTGAGGCACTTCGGTTCAGCGGCCCGATACTTCCCGCCACCCAGCGCGGCTTGCCGTCTTTGGCAATCGCGGCGTCTACCACCTGCCTACAAATCCGTGCGCCCTCCAGGCTCATCTCATCAGCGAAGTCCTGAAGGCCGTAGTCTTCTTGAGAGATCGTGGTCGCCGTAAATGTATTCGTCTCGATCAGCTCCGCGCCCGCATCCACATACGCCTGATGCGTCTCCGCAACAATCTGTGGCTGGGTAATGTTGAGTAAGTCCGGGTTGTTTTTAACGTCCTTTAGGTGGTCTTTAAACCGCTCCCCCCGGAAATCGGCTTCCTCTAAGCCTTTTTTCTGGAGGAGAACCCCGTAGGAGCCATCAATGAGAAGAATACGCTGGGCAAGGTGCGCCCTAAAATCGGCAGACATGGGAATATTCTACCACTCGCATTTTTCGGAGAACCCACCATACGCCCCCCCCATACGAACCCACCCGGCCTTCGTTCGTTCCTCACTACGGCCACCCTCCCTCAGGGCAGGGAGGGTTAGGGATGGGTTCAAGATGCGGGATGGGTTCTAGCCATGCGCTTTCTTCAGCCAGTCAGTCATCTTGGCCGCATCTTTGGCGATGTTGTAGTCCGTGTTCGCGAGGAGCTTGCCGTCGCCGTCAATCACCGCATAGAGCGGGTTGACGGCGTTGTTGAGCAGCGCCAGCGCGTACTGGCCGTTCTTATTTTCCGCCTCACTGCCATTATCGGTGTAGAGACGAACTCGGATAAATTTTTCAAGCTCCGCCTTGACAGCGGGCTCAGGGAAGACGCGGAACTCCACGTCGCGGCAGTTCTGTCAGGTGTGGCCCGTGAAGTCAATCAGAACTTTCTTACCTGTCTCTTTTGCCTCGGCCTTGGCTTTCTCCAGATCGCTGCCCCACTCCAGCTCGCCTTCTAGCTTCTTGCCGTTGCCAAAGCCATAGTCTGGCGGCGGAAGAAATCCCGCGAGCAGTGGATGGAGCGGCCTTCCTGAGACGCCATAGAAGAAGTAGATCGCGACGGCGATAAACACACCTGACCAGATGCGCCGGGCGGGTGTGGGGTTGCCCTGCGGGGTATTGAAACCAATCGAGAGTTTTCCTAATAGCCAGACTCCCCCCGCGAGAAGTGCAAGACCGTAGAGCAACAGGCACATAGGGCTACTGAGGAGCTTCCAGTTCCAGACCAGATCCGCATTCGAGAGAAACTTGACAGCGGCGGCGAGCTCCAGAAAGCCCATTGCGCCCTTGATCGTGGTCAGCCAGTCGCCGGACTTGGGCATCTTCTTGAGCAGGCTGGGGAAGATTGCCAGCAGGAAAAACGGCAGAGCGAGCGCGGTGGCAAAGAGCGCCATCCCTAAGATCGGGCGGAAGAACTCTTTCCCGTTGGCGGCGAGCACCATCACGGTTCCGACAAACGGCGCGGCGCAGGTGAAGCTGGCAATCACAAAAGTCAGCCCAAGCAGAAAGACGCCGAGATAGCCGCCCGTCTTGCGCCCACTTCCGGTTAGGCTCATCACTTTGCCGGGGAGCTTCAGCTCAAAGACTTCTAAAAGCGCGAGGCCAAAGACCACAAAAAGTGTCGCAAAACCCAGATTGACCCACGGGTTGGCTGCA
>JANNDD010000349.1:0-2064 GCA_031387365.1 Armatimonas sp.
ACCAAGCGCCGCGCCATCAGACACTGCCGCCCGTAGATCGCGGTTTCCTTGGTATCGAGCCCGTAGAGCACCCGGGTAGCGGCGCTCTCCTTGCTCATGTCGAGCGCATCCGTTGCGGCGAGCTGCATGCGCGCCGCGAGCTCAAAGTTGGCGATGCGCGCATCGAGCTCTAAGTTGTCCGGGTGCGCCTTGAAGTGCTCGCGGTTGAGTGTCTGCAGCAGCTTCAGTCGCGCATCGGCAGCTTGCGCCGGAATCCGCGACTCCAGATTCAGAATCGGCGACGTGTCCACGGAGCGCACGGACATCCCCTGGTAGAGCGGCGGCATCCAGCCACTCGACCAGTTTCGAATGCCATCTACGGGCATTCCCTGCGGGCTAAGAAGCGCCACATAAGCGGGCAGGTTCTGGTTCTCCGTACCGAGGCCGTAGGTCACCCAGGAGCCAAACGTCGGCCGCCCTGCAATGGGCGAGCCGGTGTGCATGTGACCACACGCCTGCTCGTGGTTCTCATGCTCGGAGACCATCGAGCGAACGAGCGCGATACGATCGGCCTGCTTGCCCAGCTCCGGCAGAAGCTCGGTTAGCTCCATCCCGGACTTACCGTAGTGCTTAAACGCAAACGGGCTCGCCAGCCACGTGCCGGTTTTCTTGATATCCACATCGTTGATGAAGTCAGCTCCGGGTTTCTGGCCGTTGTGCTTGGTCAGCTCCGGCTTAGGGTCGAAGAGATCCACCTGGCTCGCGCCCCCGTTCTGAAAGAGATAGATCACCCGCTTGACCTTGGGAGTGAAGTGTGTCTTGCGGGGCTGGAGGTCAAAGACACGCGAGTTCTTGCTCTGCGCCTGCGCCCGTGCCTCGTCCTGAAAGAGCGCCGCCAGAGCCAGCGCACCCGCACCGGCCCCCATGTGGGAGAACAGGCCACGGCGAGAAAGCAGAGCGAGAGGAGAAAGGGGAGATTGGTTATTAATCAACATAGACAAACTCATTGGCACTCAGAAGCGCCTGACAAAAATCCGAGAGGGCTTGCAACTCCGCCGCTGCGCTCTTGCCCAGCCGAACGTAGCGCCCGGTCTGCACCTGCACGAACCCCACGCTGGCGCGTCGCTCGTCTTGGGAAGGCGCTCGGCCAAACGCGAGCGCGTAGGCATGCGACACACGCGCCTGGAGAGCGGCGTAGTCGGTCTGGGGAAACTCTTTGATCAGGCGCTGTGCAAAATGGGCGGACTGGCTCGCCATGAAGCTACTATTGAGCAGTGTCAGCGCCTGAGTCGGAGTCGCGGAGGTGACGCGGCGTGTGCAGTTGGTCTCCATCACGGGCGCATCGAAGACATTCAGCAGCGTTACGGGAAGCGTCCGCCGCACTTGCAGATAGATCGAGCGCCTGCCGCCCTTCGCCTCGCCTGCCGCAATGACCTCACCCGTGCCCTGCACCTCCAGCCCCACGGGTGCCCCATAAAGCGCTGGTTCCAGCGTTCCGGCTACCGACAAAATCCCATCACGAATCGCCTCCGCCTCCAGCCGCTGCACGCGCTGACGCCAGAGCAAGTGGTTCTCTGGGTCACGCGCTGCGGCCTCGGGCCGCAGCGCCGACGACTGCCGGTAAGCGCGGCTGAGTACCATCAGTCGCTGCAGGCGCTTGAGCTTCCAGCCTCCAGTCACTAAATCGGAGGCGAGCCAGTCCAAGAGCTGCGGGTTGCTTGGCGCCTTGCCGGAGCGCCCGAAATTGTCGAGGATCGCCACAATCCCCACCCCAAAGTGCCCCTGCCAGAGGCGATTCACTATCACCCGTGCCGTGAGGGGGTTTGTGGGGCTCGTGATCCACTCGGCCAGCGCCATTC
Organism: Armatimonas sp.; assembly: GCA_031387365.1. Lineage (GTDB taxonomy): Bacteria > Armatimonadota > Armatimonadia > Armatimonadales > Armatimonadaceae > Armatimonas. The sequence goes on from JANNDD010000349.1 coordinate 1,839, forward strand.
GTCGGCCGGTGCTGGGTGCACCGGAGACGACTTTGGGCACCACAAAGGCCTGTTTAGGATCCGCAAGGATCGTGGGAATACCGGGCTCGATCTCCTCGCCTGGCTTCTGGTACTCGCCGCGCACCAGCAAGGGTGTGGGGGGCGGGCGGGCATCCTGGTCGTAGAGTGCACGAATCTCAGTGAGAGCAACCCGTTTTTTCGTCTCGGCGGCGCGCAGAGCAGCGAG
>JANNDD010000352.1:0-2528 GCA_031387365.1 Armatimonas sp.
GCTCCCACTGGCACTTTAATTCTGAGTTTTGTATGCCCGCCTCTCCTGAGGAAAAAGGCGGTGTCGAGGGAGAAGTTGGCTACTTTCGGCGCAATCACTTCGTGCCCGTTCCTCAAGTGGCAGATCTAGCGGCTTTGAATCAGTCTCTGCTTACTGGCTGTCGTGAGGATGAAAAGCGAATGATTGGGGATCGTCAGCAAAGTGTGGGCTTGGGAATGCAAGAAGAGCGTGCTCATCTGTTGGCCCTTGCCAGTGAGGGATTTGACTTGGCTGATAGCCGCTTTAGCGTGGTTGACCGTAAAGGCTGTGTCCAGGCCGACAATAATTGCTACTCGGTGGCTCAACCCTCTGGCACGAAAGTTCAGGTCAAAGTGTTGCCCTCCTTTGTAGAGGTCTGGCATTGCGGTCAGCGAGTGGCCCTTCATGAGCGTTGTTATGAGCGGGGTCAGCAGATCCTTGAGTTGACGCATTACTTGGATGTTTTGCACCGCAAGCCGGGTGCTTTTGCGGGTTCTAAACCGCTCTCTCAATGGAAAGCTGCGGGCAAGTGGCTTGATTGTTTTGACCAGCTCTGGGAGCGTTTGAAAGTTCGTCATGGTCAAAGTGAGGGAACTCGTCAGATGGTGGATCTGCTTATTTTGGGTCGTCAGCATGGGGAACCTGTGCTTGTCAAAGCCGTTGAGGAGGCATTGGAGTTGGGCTGTAGCGATGCTGCCTCCGTGGAATACCTGCTCACGCAGGCAATCTTGCCCCAAAGCTTTCCACTGGCTGAGCCATTGCCCAGCTCTGTGCTTGGGTATCTCTCTCGCTTCGAGCGTCCTTTGCCCGAGGTAAATATCTACGACCAATTTTTGAGTTCTGACCTCTGTTTGAGTCAAATCCCGCTTCAGGAGGCACTGTAATGAGCCTTGATACCGCCGTTGCTTTTAATGACAGTGCCCTGCCAGTTAATCTCCAAGCTCTGGATGAGGCGACGATTCGAGAGCACTGCCGAATTTTGCGTCTTCCCACAGTGAGTGTGCAATGCGATGCTTTGGCGCAGGAAGCCATACGAACCCGGCAAAGTCATCTTCGGTATTTAGAAGCATTGCTCTCCGCGGAGCGAGAAGAGCGTGAGCGTACTACGGTTCAGAATCGCCTTAGGGAGGCGCATCTTCCGCGTTTAAAGACTCTGGAAGATTTCGACTTTAGTAAAGCACCTCGTGTTTCGGCGAGCCAGGTTCTGCATTTGTCTGAGGGTGGGTATCTGGTTCGGAGCGAGCCTGTGCTTCTTCTTGGGGAGAGTGGCACGGGCAAGACGCATCTTGCAACGGGTTTGTGTGTGTCTGCATGTCGTCAGAAGAAGCGGGTTCGTTTTGCGACGGCTACGGGTTTGGTCAATGAATTGGTTGAAGCTCAGCACCATAACCAACTTGGTCGTGCCCTCTCTCGCTGGGCTCGTTACGACTTGATTGCCATTGATGAGCTTGGCTACGTTCCTCTGGGTGAGCTGGGAGCGGAGCTTCTATTCCAAGTTATTTCTGACCGTGCGGAGAAAGGTGCTGTGATAATCACGACGAACTTACCCTTTTCGGAGTGGACTCAAGTTTTCAGCAATGCTCGTCTTTGCAAAGCGTTGTTGGATCGTTTGACGGATCGTGCTCACATACTTGAGACGGGCTCTGACTCGTATCGTTTCCGTCGTACGATGGAGACTCGCCAGCGTTCTGGTTCTTCCAAACGCTCTGCCCCTTCAGTAGGTATCGAGGCGGAGGATTCCGTTTTGAAAGGTGATTCCAATGCTTCCGACGAGTAAAGTAACGTTACTATTCGAAACAGATGATATGGAAGGAGGTGATTTGGATGTCTCGTCCTAGAGAGTTTGACTGCGCTGCGTCTAAGCAGGCTGCGTATCGTGCTCGTCGTGCTGCCAAACTGGTGTCCGTGGATCGTGCTGCTTTGGATGCTTTGCATGATCGTCTGGAGCGATTGCACTCCGCGATTCTTTGTGCCAGCAGAAATGGCTCTGGCTTTGCCAGTCGTTGCCATGCCAGTTCGATAGATTCGCTGCTGGATAACCTCATTGATGCTTTTCTGGATGAGACTGTTGGTTTGGACGGGGCTTTGCCCCGCGTCGCTGTCGCGAGCGAGAGCTTCGTTCTAGAATCGTGATGTGTCTGGGTGGGGCCAAATGAAAGTATCAAAAGGGGCCAAAAGAGATTGACAAAATCAGGCGGGAAGCGATCCTCGATTTACCTGGATAGGGACTCTAGGATATAGGTTGTCAACTCTAAAATTCAGTGATTTATATGTTAGAGCTAGGCACTACAGCAGTCGAAATGGAATATGGAATACAAAAGATCCGAACGGATATCAGGATGGAATTAATAGATTTTTGTATGTTGCAGCCAACCCTATATTATATATTGATCCTTCCGGTCTAAAATGTGCTAATTGTGATTTAGATGGGGTAACAGGATGTGGCCCTGATGTCGGTTCCAAAGGGAATTGTTCATTTTTGAAAGATGGAGACCTACATAATAAGTGGA
>JANNDD010000371.1:0-1988 GCA_031387365.1 Armatimonas sp.
ACGCACAGGGCTGGCGCGAGCTGGGCTGGGATGCGAAGGGCTTCCCCTACACACGGGCACAGAGCGCGGGCTCGTGGACGGTGCTGTTTTTTCTTCTGATCTGGGCGGAACGCAAGCACCTTGCCCAGGTAATGGACGCCGCGTTCTCCTGGGGCAAAAAAAGCCACACCGACGATGCCAACGAGCCGGGCTCCTACGCCGTCGCAGGCCGAACTCTGGTGCTCGGAACACTGTTTCTCTACTGGTGGAGCGTGCAGTCCGGGATGTCGCCGCTGATCGCCGCCGCGTTCTATGGCTTTTTCTGGGTGCTGAATGTGACCATGACAAGAGTCTACGCACTGGTCGGCCCCTCGTTTTTGGAGCTGTACTATCTGGACCCGCAGAAGATGCTCACGACACTCTTTGGGACGCTCTACCAGGAGCCGGGCTCGCTGGTGGCGTTCTCGCAGATGTATTGGATCAACCGGGATCACCGAGGCCAGCTCATGGGCCACCAACTCGAAGCCTTCAAGATCGCGCAGGCCGTGGGGCTGCCGCTACGCAAGATGGGGCTCTGGGTACTGATCGCCTTCGCCGTGGGCGCGGTCACGTGCCTGATCGCCTATCTCCACTGGGCCTATAAAGTGGGCGAGGATCAGTTCGCGTCGGGCGGCTGGCGTGAGGCGGGCTCGGGGACGGCTATCGGGCGCATTCGGGAGTGGACCTACCAGCCCAAGGGCCCGGACTGGCTGGAGATCGGGTTTATGGGAGCTGGGGGGGTCTTCACCTGGATCCTGGCCAAGCTCTCGTACCATCTCAGCGGCTTCCCCCTCCACCCCATCGGCTACGCGCTCGCGGTCTGTTTTGCGATGGAGTACAACTGGCCCGCGTTTCTGATGGTCTGGATTCTCAAGGGGCTCTTTCTGCGCTACGGGGGCCTTGCGCTCTACCAGCGCTTCATTCCCGCTGCTCTTGGCCTCACTCTTGGTGGCATCGTCGTGCCGGTGCTCTGGAGCTTCGTCAGCTGGGTCTTCGGCTGGTACACGTAAAGTCTCGCCTGCCATCTCCCTGCCATCTCCCTGCCGCTGAGACGGCTTCCCTCTTCCCCTGCCGCTCGTTCCTCGCTGAGAAGAGGGACAAGCTTACCACGATAGGGTAGCCTCTCTTCCCGACGAGCTTGCGAGTCATGAGGGGAAGAGAGGTGGGTGAGTTCTGCGAACCCGGAGAGATGGCTCTACAGCCGTCCGAGTAGCTCGGGGTGGTCGCGGAGGGAGCTTCTCGATACACCTGCCTATTGATTCCCCATGATGCGACGGGCTTCATCTTTGTTCAGAGGCTTCTTATATCCAGAGCGGATGCAGACGACCACGACAAGAGGCCCATCGTCTGCGTCCTCAATCCTATAGATCAGATGGAAGCGAGAGCGCACCACTAGCCGCCGCACCTCGAACCCCAGCACCTTAGACTCAGAGCGTCGGATCGTGTGCCAGAATCAGGCACGTGGAGCACTCATCCGGGCGAGAAGTTCCTCACGCCCTCTGGTGTAAGCGTCCTCGAAGCTTGCGGTGCGCCCCGCAGCGATGTCGTCGAGGCCACGCTTCAGCCTTCCGAGAGTCTCCTCGTCTATCTGCTCGTCGCCCATCCCAAAGGCATCAAGTACGATAGCACGAACCTGCGCCATGCCCTCAGGAGTGGCCGCGAGGGCAACCAGCTCATCCGGCGGTGAATCAATCGTGATGGTCAATGCACTCATTTTGTTTTGTGTTCTTTCCGTGCCAATGGATCAGGCCAGCGTCTTATTTTACCTCGTCGAGCAGCTCATCGAGTGCCTCCAGAGGGGAGATTCCTCGCGATGTGGCAAAGCGAATCAGTCGGGCTTCTGTCTCTGGTTTCTCAATCGTCAATGTCATGGTATTGCTATCGTATCCAGAACAAAACACCCTTGCCAGAGAGCATAGCGTGTGGGCAGAATTTTCGATTTTGCATCCCACCCTCGCTTTAACTAAGGC
>JANNDD010000372.1:0-2605 GCA_031387365.1 Armatimonas sp.
CGGGGAGCTGGCGGGCGGCAAAGAGCACGGCGAGCACCATCGAGAGGAGATTCACCACCGTCAGCGTGACATCTTTCAGAAATATCTCCAGTCCCGCAACCCCAAACTTGCCTACAAGAGCGGCGGCGGAGATCATCAAAACGGCGAGAATCACCGAGACCCAGAGGTCTTTACGCCGGAGTGACTCCAGACAGGCGGCAAAGGCCAGAGCGCCCCAGACGGTTAGCTTAAACTTCATTTTTTTACGCGGCTTTCTGAATCGTAGTCACAAAGTAGTCTTCGAGAGGGGAGCCAATCCCGGAGCGCAGGTTGGCATCCATCGTGCGCTCATCAAGGCAGCGGCCTTTTTCAATCAGCACGACGCGATCACAGAGCTGGGCAACTTCATCGAGCTCATGGGAGGAGAAAAAGATCGTGGTGCCGCGCTCGCGCACCTCGGCGAGAAGCTCGCGCAGGTGCCGTCGGCCAATCGGGTCCACGCCGCTGGTGACTTCGTCGAGCACGAGCAAGTCCGGGCTTCCCAGAAGTGCCTGCGCGATCCCGAGGCGCTGTTGCATTCCCTTGGAAAACGTCTTGAGCTGGCGCTTCTCACAGCCCTCCAGCCCGACACGCTTGAGCAACTCGTAGGACTCGCGCTGGAGCGCCTTGCCCCCTAGTTTCTGGAGCTTGCCGTAGAGCCAGAGGGTCTCCAGTGGCGTCAGAAACGGGTAGTAGAGCGCCACTTCCGGCAGATACCCAATGCGCTGCTTGGCGATAGGAGTACCAGCCTCCTGCCCAAAGATCCGAACTTGGCCAGAGTCAGGAGTCAAGAAGCCCAGAATCGCCTTGATGGTGGACGACTTCCCCGCGCCATTTGGCCCCAGAAATCCGACAACCTCCCCTGGCGCAACACTCAGCGAGAGATCATGAACGACGCGGCGGGCAGGCTGAAAAGCACGGGTTTGGTACGAAACGCAGAGCTGGTCAATCCAGAGAGCCGCAGAGGTTGCAGTTTGCATACCGATAGTATTGCCAGTATGCAACTGTATCTTTAGAGTTATTTAATTGCAATTGTTTCTGACTGTCAAAACTTAACATTCTCGGGAGCGCACTCACCTTTTTCATTGGTGAACCAGTCGCGGAGCAACGCCACAATACCGGGCTTGCCGGGGCCAACAAACCTCTCGCGGCGCTTTTTGTATTCGGCTAGAATCCGCCCCGCCTTTGCCTTGAGCTGCCGGTCTTCGTCGGTCTCAGGTGCTCCTTTGGGAACAGCATAGACAAAGCTGCCGGTCTCGCGGCCAAACGTCGGGATCTGGCGAAAGTCGCGCGGTGTGATCTTTTTTGTGACGGCGTACTCTTCCTGTCCCGCCACAAAAAAGTCCACGGCGCTCTTGGGATAGCCGTAGAGATAGCCCAGCCCTCGGTTGCGCGATGAGCCCTCAAGATGCTCCACCGTGAGCGCGATCTCTAGCGGATCGGCGCTCGGGGTGGCTCCCAGTGGGGCAAAGTAGCCCTCGTAGGTGCGGGTTAGCGTACTCACAGCAGGGCGAAAGAAAGCCACGGCTTCGGCGTAGCGCTTGCCACTATTGACCGCGTGAAAGACCAATAAATCGCAGCGTAGGCTGGGGCCGCAGTGAAGCGCCCCCAGCACTTGACGCAGCTCGTCGAGCTTGGTCGTATCGGGCTTCTCTGCCGAGAAATAGAGGCTTACAAAGCCTCCCGACATCGGCTTCATCCCCCCGATCACGGTGTAGAGCCCCTCCGAGTCAAGCAGCTTGAGGAGCACGTCCTCGGCCTTGGGGCGCAAGGCGGCGGGGAGGCGCTCGATGGGGAAGCACTCTGAGGGAAAGAGCGCCTGAGCGCGTGCCAAAGTGGGGAAGAGTGCAAGCAAAAAGAGTAAAGCAGCGAGAAGAGTGAAGCGTTTTTTCATGGGTATCGGGTTAGGTCGTTTATGGTCAGCCCTGTTGTTCCCAAGGCGAGAGACGAGAGGGACAAGTCGGTAGGTTCTTGGGTGAGTGCCGCAAGGCGGCGTACTACCCACCAGGTATTGTCGGGCGTAAAGCGGGAGCCGGGTGTTTCTGGGAGAGCTTGTAGAAGCGCGATTAGTGCTGAGAGTGCCCGACGTTCGGCCCCTCGATTCTTTTCTAGCTGTGCGAGCCGGGCCTCAATTGCCAGCACCCGATAGCGTTGCCGAACCGTCAGCTGCATGTAGGGAGCCAGCGCAGCAAGCTCCTGGCGGCAGCGGGAAAACTCTGCGGCGCGCAGGTAGTCCGAGGCAGAGATCACGTGGTTGTCCGGCACGAACTCCTCGACATTGCGGTTTTTTTCCAGAGGGAGCTTGCCGGGGAAGACAATATCGTTGTCGGGCTGCTTAAAGGGCCGATCCGAGAACGCGGCCCAGGAGAGCTTACGTAGCTCTCGCTCAGTCTGCGCTGATTGTCCCTGAGCGCCCAAGGCATAAGCAAGCCGAACCCGCGCTTGTTCGTCCTCAGGGTCTTTCCTCAGGCGCTGCTGCGCCTCCGCTTGAACCCGCTTGGCATCCCCATCAGCGGCCAGGATCGCACGGAAGCGCTTCCCAATCCAGTGGTTGGCGACATCCAGGCTCGTGACATCATCGCCGTAT
>JANNDD010000374.1:0-8511 GCA_031387365.1 Armatimonas sp.
AACGGTCGTATCAGCACTGTGTCCGGGGGAACCACCGCCGAGCAGAGCCTGTTCATGAAGCCAATTCTTGCCGTGGCAAACCCGCTGGCTGTCCAAGGCTTCCTGGCGGATACCCGAACTAACCGTCCTTTGCTTGCAAACAAGCCTCTTAACCAACCGGTTGCGGGCGGTATTGGACCCTTTGTCACCCCCGCGATCAACGATGCTCTGCATACGGTTCGGCAGCGTGTGGCCGGCAACAATACCACACTGGCAATGGATCCCGACCTCGCGGGCTATGAGTATAGCCAGGCGCTGTCGAACGGAAACACCATCACCCGCTACGACTTTGTTCGCTACACAGCAGACGCCATGGGTGTGCTACGGATCAACAACAACTTCAGCCGTCGGCTACGCACCAATAATGGCTCCGATGATCCAAGCTTCTTTGTACCGGTCGCCACGAGCACGGGCTATATCTCGCATGGCCGAACTGGCTCGACCGATCTTTCCACCAGGCAGCGCAACCTGAGGGTTGTCAATCGTACGCCGGGCACTCTGGCGCTGACGGGCGTGCGGGCGGAGGTCGCGGACGATCTGATCTGGCGCTGGTGGCCGGGACGGATTCCCAACGCGGATGTTGATATCTCCACCAACCCGACCATTACCCCGGTGGGGATGCGTCCCGATGGCAGAATCAACCCGTTGCCGTGGGAGCAAAATGTTCCTCAGGCACAGCCCTGGAAGCGCCGCCCGGATAACACGGTCGCTGTGCTGGGGGGCAACCTGAGCCCGGACTACCCGGACATCATTGCTGCCTCCGCGGCGCAGCAAGGGCGACAGGCAGTGAGCGTTCTGATTGCGGGTACCGATGCGGTGCAGGGGCCGGTCACTCTCCCCAGTGCCCAGCTCATCAACCCGATAAATGGGGCTCTGGCAACACGACCCTACGATACCAATCCTCTCTTTGCGGCGACCGTCAATGTCCGTGTTCCGCAGTACCAGCCCGCCAACCTAGTGGCAACGCATAGCCTGACATCTACTTATGAGGCTCCGAGTACTTCTGACGGTGCACAGCCCTATGTGGGCGAAGGTAAGACCCAGCTTCCGCGTGGTCTGGCAGGTCGCGACCTCCGCCAGTACAACCAGGCAAGCAATGTCTTCACGGGGGGCTACGGAATCACTCCGTTCGGCTACAGCTCCCGGCTCCGCGTGTTCGTCGACAATGGCAGTGGCAACGCTCAGAATAATAATAATGGGCGCTGGGACGACGGCGAGCCGTTCCGCTTCGTGGAAGTGTGGACGGGCGTGCCGGTAGACATGGGCCTGAAGTCCGCAGAGACCCCGCTCGATCTGGGCGCACTCCCGGCCGGCTTTGGTATCCAGAACGGCCTGATGGGCTATCAGTACGGCTCGGCCAGTAACCCGGGGGTCGTACCCGATCCCATCGGGCGGCTTGCGCCGACCGTTGCGGCGCCCTACGATAAGTTCTTCAAGAAGATGACGATCCAGAACATTGGTAATGTTAATCTGTACAATCTGCGTGCCGCGCAGACCACGCAGCAACTGACGACCAACGATGTGACGGATACAAACAACTTCCGATGGAACTACTTCGGCCTGACCTCGGAGACAGTGGACTCGCGCTACGGAATCATGGCCGTGGCGGCGGATCCGGCCTTGACCGTGAATCCGGGCTACACCCCAGCACAGGTGATGCCACAGGTAGTGACGTCGCTGGACCGCGCGTTCGATGCCGCATGGGTTGCCTATCTGGCGAATCCGGCACTTCCCGCAACTGCCTGGATGCACCAACCCAATGTAGACGATGGCAATGGTGGGTTTACGACAGCGTATCTCAAGTACTACGCCATGATGGCCGGGCGACACACCCTCCACAAACCACAAGTGGGTGGAGCGACTCCTGCTGTTCTGAGTGACCCCGATCTGCCGCCGGGGACGGCCTTGGTGCCCAATCTCCCTGGCATCCCGCAGCCGCAAGTCACGCTTCCTGCGCTGGGAGTTGCCGTGCCGATTGGAACGCCCGTCGGGGTCTACCGCTCCCTGTCTACGGCAGGGGCGACTGCGCCTCCTGCACTGGCAGTTTTTGAAGATCACGACACGGTGCATCCGAACGCAACCCCCACTTCGAGTGGGCTCCTGGGCTACATGGGCGTTCCCACACTGATCGGTGGCCCCCTGAGTACACTGGGAGCGGGGGGCGGTTCTGTCACTCCGGCAGGGCCGCTCTACGCAGGGCGAAACGACCAGCCACCGGGGCTCGGGACGATCCTTCCTGCAACGCTGCCAATACCCGCCACTCTCCGCGTCCGTAACTTTGCGGTCAATGGGGTTGGCCAGCGGATCGGGGTGGAGTTCCAGCCACATACCAACCCGGCCATTGATGTCAAGCTGACCGTCTCTGAGACCTCGGCACTCACGGGCCAGATTGCAGATGCGGCGCTTGCGGTGGCCTACGACGGGATTTTCTCGGGGCTCTTACCCGGGATTGACACGATGCCCCTGATGGAAGGCGCGTACCCGAACTGGCGTCCTGCCTCCGTGACCACGCCGGCAGCCTATCGTGGAGCAAACGGGCGGCTCAATGTCTACTTCGCACGCAATGCGGGTACAACGGCGGCCGGAGCTTCCTTCGACCTGTTCCGTAGCCACCTGGACTGGGATGCCACAGTAGGCGCGTTCCGGGCAAGTGCACCGGGCGTTCCTCTGCTCGATCCTAACAGTAATGCAGGGCGTCTGTTCACACAAGCGGCAGCCATTGCGACCAACGCAGGAGACTCGAATCTCTATCCGTCGGTACTCCAGGTCGCGCCCATGGCGCTCACGGGTGTGCTTACTCCCGAGGCTACCCTCTTCTGGGTGAACTCGCAGCGCAACGCGGGATCGCTCCCCACGGATACGATCTACTACAGTCGCTTGGATCAGAATGGGGAACCCATAGGGACACCTCGCTCCCTGCTGAGCACCTTCAGTGCAAACTCACGGCCCGATCCTACGATTCGTCGCTATGGGCCACGTGCTGCCTTCGATCCCACAACCCGTACGGGAATTGTGAGCTACTACGGTGGTGCACCCGGCAAGCTGGGACTCTACTACATCCCGTACTCGGGCGATCCGAATGGAGAGCCTCAGGTTGTGGGCGGACGACGTGGATCCGGCGAGGTAGCGCTGGCAGTGCCACCGGGCATCACCACAGCCTCCGAGCCCAGTGCCACTACTCGCCGCCTCGTGATTCCTGATCATAGCGTCGGAACCTATGCAGCCGGGGTCTTCACTCCAACGGTGAATACCGGGGTGCCTGTGCTAGATATCGTCTACACGGGAGTGCTACGAAATACTCAGACACCGGATATCTTCCTGAGCCGCTATCGGTTCTTAACACCGGTTCTAAATGGTGTCTATGATCTGAGTAGTCTTGCTAGTGTCAGTGGGCGGAACACACGCTTGGCACTCACTGCCCTGCCACAGATCGACGGCGAGCGGCTGGTTCAAGTCGGGCGAGAGCTGGCGTGGCGCTCACGGCACATTGCCTGGTATGTCCGTGGGCAGGTAGACCCCGCAGACAGTAAGTTCACGACCGAAAACCTCGATATCCGAGTCGTTCGAAACGGAGTTCCTGTCTACGCCACCTCGAACAAAGCTTGGCAGTACGATAATAACAGCCGCCGCTGGGTACAGGTGATCAGTGGTCGTCCGGGCGGGGTTGTCTACATCTACGTGGACGCTGACACGGGTGAGGTGCGCTTCCGTGGCGCGGACGAGCCGCAATCAGGGGACACGGTTCTGGTGAGCTACCAGCCGACGACCTACCGCCTGACGCCTGATGCTGCAGGTGACACGGGAGCCGTCTTGACGGAAGACTACCGTGCGCTGACAGCAGATGCCGTCTCGCAGGTCTATCGGCACCTTATGAACGGCGCGGCCACAGTGATTCCTTCCCGGGAAACGAACCCGCTGGCCTCCGGTCTCGGACGGCAGTGGTTTAGCTGGACTAAGGCTGCTCAGCCCAACCGCCCCGCTCGTCTGTACTTCACTGCACGGCGAATGGGCATTGACCTACGCTCCGTCGTTGTCAACAACGGCTTGGCGCGCGGTGAGTCCATCCTCCTAGGAGCACGCGACCTCACTCCGGGCCTGACCTTTGGGAACCAGCTTCCGCAAGTGAGCAGTGTGCTTGTGGGAGGCATCGGCCCTGTTAGCTACGATGTTGACTTCGCCACGGGCCGGATATTTGTAGATCCTCTCTACGAAGGTCTGGATGTCCAGGTGAACTACACCGCATCGCAGGGGGCGACTAGCACGAACCGCCGCGCAACGGGTCGGCTCAGCCATATTGAGGAGCTGGCGCCCAGCGATACCTACTCCATGGGCCTCCAAGTACCCATGCAGCAGACTGTCAATGAGGGGCAGTCAAGCATCTTTGTTGACCTGTACAACTACGATCCCTCGCGGCCTGACCTGCTTCGACAGTACAGCAACACGCGTATCCCAGGCTACCAGGGCGATCCCACCCTACAGCCGGGCAAGCTCTGGATGTTCTGGACGAGCTCACGGCCCCGAACCGGGCTGTGGCCTCTCGGAGGAAACCTCGTGCCGATTCCCAACGGCTTCGAGCTGTTCTACCAGACGATTGCCCCAAGGTTCGAGGCACCAAGCTTCTCGGGATTCGGTCAGTAGGTTCATTCAAAAGCCCTCTGCATGGTGGAAAACACCATGCAGAGGGCTTTTTTCTTGTATAGTGAAGGCTGGAGGATGGGATGGCAATATATACCGTCACTTTGGATGGCGTGGCCTACGAGGCAGATACAATCGAGACACTCGCACAATGGACATCGGAAGGACGGCTCACCCCGGATACCGTGATCACCGATACGGGAACAGGGATTAAGTTTGCGGTGTCCGAGCATCCTGAGCTTCGGGTTCGCCTGCCGCAGCTTGCCTCCTCAACTACCATGCCGCCTCCGCCGGGAGTGACCCGCGGCGAGGGAGGCGGGCAGGCACAGAGGCAGCAAGTCCCTACCTACTCGACAGCTCAGGCTGCCGCCGCCAACAAGCTCCCCGCAGGGATCTGTGGGATTCTGCTGAACTGCCTAGGGGTGCATAAGTTTATCCTTGGCTACAATACCGAGGGGCTGATCATGCTCCTAGGGACGCTCTTAACCTGTGGACTTGCCTCCCCAATCTTTGGCATTATTGGGTTTGTCGAGGGGATTATCTACTTGACCAAGTCCGACGAGGATTTTGTTGAGACCTACGTCAAAAATAAAAAGGGCTGGTTTTAAGCACGACTAACCCATCGAGAACCGTGAGCCCTCAGGGCCTTTGGTAATCTCGATTCGATTGGGGAAGCGATCCTTGAGCTCCTCGACATGGGTAATGACCAGGATGAGGGCAAACTCCTCGGAGATCGCTTCCAGTGCCTCGGCGATGGCTTCTCGACCACGGGGGTCTTGTGTACCAAAACCCTCATCCAGAATCAGAGTCTGGAGCGGCGCACCGGCGCGCCGTGCCAGCATCTTGGAGAGTGCGACACGCAGCGCGAGGTTGATGCGGAACGCCTCTCCGCCTGAGTACATCTCGTAGGGGCGTGTCCCTAGATCATCCTCAATCACGATGTCTAGAGTCTCGATAGGGCTGGCCGATTTTGTGCGCGCCTCCCGATGAGTCTCAAAAGCGACTCGCATCGCACCGCTGGTCATGCGGCCAAGCAGCCGATTCGTCTCTTCCTGGATCTCGGGGAGGGCGTTTTCGATAATCAGTGCCTGGACACCTTTTTTACCAAATGCCGCCGTCAGCTCCGCGTAGAGTAGCTCATCACGCGCCGCTGCCACCCGCTGTTCTTCGGTCTTTGCTCGCTCCGCCTCACGTGCCTTCAGGCGATCCTGCTCGGCCTTCAGACGCCCAATACGGCTGTGCGCTTGGTTAGACTCATCGCTCTGGCGGCGCAGGGCATATTCGGCGTCTGTGAGAGTCTGGCGGAGCGCAACCAGGTTTGCGGCGCGCTGGCGCATCTCCTCCACTTTAGGGCGGCCCTTCTCGGCTCGCTCCGCAAGGCGCGTCGCCTTGGCCTCCGTCTCCGAGAGCTTCTGGGGTTCGTCTACCAGAATGGCTTCGGCCTGAGAGAGCTTCGCGCGCTCGTTGGGAAGGTCGCGGTAGGTCGTCCACTGCTGGCGAAGTGGGCGTAGCTCCTCGTTGAAGCGCTCGATTTTTTCGAGCTGGGCGGCCAGCACCATCACTCGCTCCTGCTCATGACGCGCAAACTCTCCGGACTCCAGCTCTCGGGTGAGCTCTGCCTGGTGGTGCTCTCGCTCTGGACGCTCTGCCTGGCGTGTGCGGAGTCGGAGCGCCTCTTGCTGGGCATGGGCGTTGCGGTTAATAAGCTGCGCAACCAAGCGTGTGTCTGCGAGTGCCCGCTCGGAGACGGCTTTCCATTCCTCGGCGACGCGCTTGGCCTCCCTGCCCTGCGCCGCCAGTAGGCTCTGCTGCTTACCGTTGGCCTCCAGAGCCGCCTCGGTCTCCCGCACCGCGTCCTGACGTGCTTTTGGAGTGAGGGGCTGGCCGCAGAACTCACACTGCGATGCATCCGAGCCTGTGAGTGCGGCGAGGCGCTTCTCCAGGCGCTCCTGCTCAGATTTTGCGCTATTGCGCCGCGCCTTGAGCTCCGTAAAGGCTTCATCGGCCAGGCTACGCTCCCCCTCGGCTTCTTTGCGCCGCGCCTCCGGGTCGCCGTAGGCCGCAATCTCCGCATTGCTGGTCACGCGCTCGGCATCGTAGCGCTCCAGCTCCTTGGCTTCCTCAGAGAGATCCTGAACCTCACGGGTGACTCGGTAGAGCTCGCGGTCAAGCGCCGTCCGCCGTTGCTGGATCGTCTCCATGAGCTGCTCTCGCTCACGGTAGAGCGCCGTTGCTCCTTCCACCTGGCTCTGTAGATTTTGGATGCGTTGCTCCAGGGTGGCGGCCTCGCGCTCCTGCTTCTCTAGTGCGGGGCGGTTTGCCAGGATACTCTGCGCGGCCCCGATGCGCCGCCGCAGGCTTTCGGCCTCGCGCAGAGCCGCCGCTCCATCCAGCTCCAGCTCGCGCAGCTTCTCGTCCCACTCGCGCGCCTGATCCGCAAAGCCCTGGCACTGCTCAAAGAGAACATGGGCGGCATCACGAGCAGCCTGGAGCTGCATGAGCTGGGCGGCGGCATCAACGAGACGGGCCTCCGCCGCCTCTAGCTCGGTATCAATCCGGTCTTTTTCCTCTAGCTCGGTGTCTATCTGCGAAAGCTGGCTCTCGGCACTGTTGCGGCGCTCGCGCGCCTCGCGCTGGGTGTCACGGGCACGTTTTTCCAGGTCGTCGTACCGGGATAAGTCCAGAATATCGGCGACAATCTGCTTGCGCTCGGCGGGCTTGGCGCGTGCAAAAATATCGGCGCGGCCTTGCGCCAGATAGGCGGTGGCCAAGAACATGTCGTAGTTAAGCCGCAGTAGACGCTCTAAGTGCAGCTTGGTCTCACGCCCGTCGCTGATATTGCGGAGCGTGTCATCGTCCTGCCAGGCTTGCAGTGTCCAGACAGGCGACGTGCCTTTACGATCCCGCTGCTTGATAATGCGGTATTTTGCCTCCCCAAGCTGAAAGTCCAGCATGACGCGGCAGCTTGCGGCCCCGAGGCGGATCACATCGTCCTCACGAGGGGCACGGGTCTCCCCAAAGAGCACCCAGGTGATGGCGTCGAGGATGGCGCTCTTGCCGTTGCCGTTATCGCCAGAGAGGCAGGCTAGGCGCATGTCCGTGAAGGGCAGTGGCGAGACACCCTTGCCATACGACATAAAGTTTTCGAGCTGGAGCTTGAGAGGGATCACGTAAGTGCCTCCTGGCGGAGCTCGTCCATCAGGCGGCGAGCGGCTGCCATGAAGTCCTCACGTAGCGGTGCAAGATCGGGGCGACGGGTATCCAGATAGAGGGTGAGGGCCTGCTCGGGGGTGAGCTGCTCCGTCATGCCCTCGGCGCGGGTGGTGAGGGTCTGGCCGGGGAGATCGCGGGAGATCGCGACGACACTATGCGCCTCCAGAAGTGCTTTTCGGAGCTCGTCTTCCCGCACCAGCGGCGCTTTCTCCCGTGGGACTTTATAGCTCAGCTTCACCACAGCGTCTTTGAGGGGGCGCTTGGCGAGCTCCGTAAGAATCTTCTCGGTGGGGTCTTCAGCATCGCTGGCATCAATGGCGATCTCCAGAAAATTGCGAACCGCGACATCTACATACCTGTACTCCGCATTTTGCTTGGAGATATCGGCTAGCACAATGCCTTTGTTCTCGTCTTTTTCCCCAAAATCCAAGCGATCAATTGAGCCGCAGTAGACCACGGGCGGCTGGCGGCGCGCGTTGCAGTCCTGGCGCTTATGGATGTGCCCAAGGGCGACATAGTCGAACTGTGGCAGAGCCAGTGCGCTCACCGGAACCTGTGGTTCGGCAGCGTTCAGCAGAACGCCCTGCACCCCGACGCGCGCATCGGCGACCGTGAAGTGCGCCG
>JANNDD010000394.1:0-2746 GCA_031387365.1 Armatimonas sp.
TTGATGAGCAGCACCGCTTCGGGGTTCTCCAGCGTGCCGCGCTCTCGGACAAAGGCGTTCGGCCCGATGTGCTGGTCATGACCGCAACCCCGATCCCGCGGACGCTCACCCTCACGGTCTACGGTGACTTAGATGTCTCGATTCTTGATGAGCTGCCTCCAGGCCGCAAGCCGATCCGCACGCACTGGAAACGCCGCGCCGAGCAAGACAAAGTCTACGCGGGCATTAAACAAATGGTGACTCAGGGGCGACAAGCTTTTATCGTCTGTCCACTGGTCGAGGAGTCCGAGAAGCGCGAGGCGAAAGCGGCGACGCACCTAGCCGAGCACTTAAAAACCCATGTCTTCCCCGAGCTCTCCATCGGCCTGCTCCACGGCCAGCTCAAGTCCGACGAGAAAGACGCCGTGATGGAGGCGTTTCGCAAGAACGAGCACCAGGTGTTAGTTGCTACGACAGTGATCGAAGTTGGGGTGGACGTACCCAACGCCGCCGTGATCGTGATCGAGGATGCCGATAACTTCGGGCTCGCCCAGCTCCACCAGCTCCGGGGGCGGGTAGGGCGCGGCGAGCACGCGTCGTTTTGTGTGCTCCTCGCTGACCCTGCCACACCCGATGGTACGGCCCGCATGGAGGTGATGTGTGCCACCAGCGACGGCTTCGTGATCGCCGAGGAGGACCTGAAACTGCGCGGCCCCGGTGAGTTCTTCGGCACGCGCCAGTCCGGCATTCCCAGCCTCAAGGTCGCCGATGTGCTGCGTGACCAGGATATTCTCCTCGAAGCCCGCACCGATGCCTTCGACCTCCTCAGCCGCGATCCACAGCTCATCCGCCCCGAGCACCAGCGCCTCGCCGAAACCGTCGCCGCCCACAGACGCGCCTCTGAGGCACTTCAGATCGGGTGACGACCTGATTTGGGGCGCTTGTGTGCTACGATAGCGCCTGATGGATCGTATTGAAAACCTCTCGCTCCGAGATCTGCGCCTGCTCGTGATTCTCGCGGAACGCCGTCACTTTGCACGCACTGCCGAAGAGTTCGACCTGAGCCAAGCAACCCTCTCCGCCACCGTGAAGAAAATCGAGGCGGCCTTCGGGAAACCGCTGTTTGAGCGATCCAGTCGGCATGTCGGGCTAACCCCTGAGGGCGAGAGTGTCGTGCGTCAGGCGCGGATCGTCTTAGAGGAGGCTACAGTCCTCGCCCAGACCTTTCAGTCAGCATCTGCCCCGCTCTGTGGCCGTTTTCGCCTTGGTGCGTTCCCAACCCTCGCACCGTATCTCTTTCCGCTGGTTCTGCCGAGCCTGCTGTCTTCCTACCCCAAACTCCAGCTCGTGCTCACCGAGGCGCTCAGCGACGAGCTGGTGCGGATGCTCCGAACCCGGCATATAGATGCCGCCCTTCTCGCACTGCCACAGGACGAGAGTGATCTGGCACTCTGGCCACTCTTTCGGGAGCCGTTCTGGCTGGGAATCGCTCTGGAGCATCCTCTTGCCCAACAAGATGTGCTTACGGTCGCGGATGTCCCGCTGGAGGAGCTACTTCTGCTGGAGCCCGGGCACTGTCTGCGCGATCAAGTGCTGGCCGCATGCGGCACGGGCTACTTGGCACATCAGCGGCTGGTACATGCGGCGGGGCTAGAAACGCAGCGGGCACTGGTCGCCGCCCGCCTCGGGTGCGCGATCCTGCCCGCGCTCGCCACTCGTCGCTCAGATACAACCATTAAAGCCATCCCCTTTGCCCCCCCGACGCCCGGAAGAACCATTGCGCTAGTAACTCGTAAAACCGGCAAGGACGACCGCGATGCCCAGAGCCTCATCGCCTTCCTGCGCCGCCTCCCCGACTCTCAGCCTCTTCTAGAACCCGTCTAGCAAAAACGATTGCTTCTGAGAAGCTGTGTAAAAACCTCTCCCCTACCCCTCTCCCGGGCAGTCGTTCCTCCTTGGGAAAGGGGATTATTGGTGCAGAACTCCCTCCTTTCCCAGCGAAGTATGAGTGCCCGGGAGAGGAGGGTTGGGGAGGAGAGGTTGGTTATTACACAGGTTCTGAGAACGTTCGGGAAAACGGAAGCTTAGGATCGGAAATTCAGCCTTGTTCTTGTCCCTCGTCCCGGTGACAATACGATGCTACTAGCATAGTACGTCCACGAAATTAACACAGACGTATCCAAGGAACCACAACTACCATGAACAAGACGAACAACGAGCCTGAGCTGACAATGCATTCCGACGACACACGAAACAGCCCCGAGGGAGAGAACCTTCTAACGAGCAGCCGCCGGACATTTCTGGCCGCGCTAGGCTGCTCGCTTGCCTCCGGTGCAGCTGCGTTCCCCGGAGTCTCCTCAAACTTGCTCAGTGCCGAGAAGCCCACGAGTAAGAACAACGACGCACTAGACAGCTCCCCTGTTGTTCCCAATACAGCAAGTAAGTGCCCCTTCCATGCGGAAGCCACACCAATGCAGGTAACGGGGGGGCGCGGGATGCGCAATCAGGATTGGTGGCCGGATCAGCTGCCGCTGAGTATTCTGCGCCAGCACTCTTCCCTTTCCAACCCCATGGCCAAGGGGTTTGACTACGCCAAGGCGTTTAAATCCCTTGATCTGAAGGCGGTGAAGAAAGATATCTTCGCACTGATGACCACGTCCCAGGACTGGTGGCCCGCCGACTACGGGCACTACGGGCCGTTCTTCATTCGCATGGCATGGCACAGTGCAGGAACCTACCGCATATCAGACGGACGCGGGGGCGCAGG
>JANNDD010000449.1:0-3586 GCA_031387365.1 Armatimonas sp.
CCGTAGGTCGCCTCGGTAATCTTATTAATTTCTCTGTAGTTGCGCACTATGGGGCCCACCAATTTCAGTGGGCCAAGCACTCTCAGGTACCAGGATACTGGGTCGAGCGTTTCCTTTTTCATGACTGTTCCTTTCTCCTGCGAGCTTCCTGCCAGGTTCCAAACATACTAAGCATGAGGGGCTAAAGGGCCAAGTAGTGAGCTTCACTTAGAGCCTGATCGTTTCCTCTCATCCCATTCGTGAGGAGAAAGAACAATGATACTCAGACTTTATCTAGCGTGTTTAAGCCTTTGGGGCATAGCCATTCTCAGTGGTTGTTCCCAACGGCACCAGTATTCCCACCCACACATCATAGCGGACATTGATCACACCGGTAGTACTGCCTATATCCAGAAGGAGATCGTCCAACTCGCTACGCAGATCGTGGTGTCCGCACCACCAAAGACTATCGTTGAGGCCAGCACCTTTGGCAGCGATATTCCCGTCGCCCCCTTCTACACTGGGACGATCCGCAAGCCTGCCACCTTCAATACCGCCCTCAAAGCCGCACTTGCTAAACCCATGCGGGGACGAGGCACATTCGGCGCACCGCTCTTGAAACGAATCCGAGAACGGGTTCACTTGAGCCAACACCCGACTTTTGCGGTGATTCTCTCTGACTGTGGTTTTAACGACCTTCCTGAGATGCGCAAAGAGGCTGAGCTTCTCGCCAAGGAGCCGAAACTTCTCGCTCTCTATGCCATGCCTGCCGTTTCAGACAGTAGTGCGTACACCAAGCTCGAAGCTGCACTCAAACCCCTGGGCAATCGGGTACGCATCGCCGCATCAGCAGATGCCTCCGAAGCCGTTCGAGAGATTCAATCTATTCTTCGCAAAGGAGGCAAATAGAATGTCAGTACCGATTTTCTCACCAAACGAGACGGGTGAACAAGTCAACGAGGTCAGGCTCCTCAGTTTGGAAGCAGCAAAAAAGCTCGGACTCTCACTTCCCATTGAATCCTACGATCCATCCAAGCACCATCCTCTCTGTAAAAGTGGACGTGACCTAGAAAAATCTCTGCACCCGGTGATTCCTGGAATGGCTCATGCTATCGCGAATCAGACTGCCGCAGTTGAGCGATACGCCGTCCAAGCCAATGACGCAAAAGATGCGGCCTATGAAGAGCTTACCGGAAACATCAAGAGCCATCTGGCCCTGGCTGTACTAATCCATGAGCGCCAACCGGAGTATCTGAGAAGGTTAGAAGCACTGGAGCAAGAACGGAGTCCCAAGCGTGAGGTATTTGCCCAGAACGCCGCACACTTGGAGATTGCACTTGATCCAAAAACAATCTCGGTTGCATCAGTGACAGAAGCTCTGCGAGGTGAAGAGGACTATGGTTCACGAACCGTTCCAATTCCGGGGGCACCCAGTCGCGCTGGTGTGGTTGGACTCGCTCTCACGAAGGTGTTTGCTCCCCTGTTCCTTGGTATCCCCATAGGCCTCGCTCTAGTGACGCTTACAGGGATGATTCCTATCGCAACGCTTCAAAATCTGGACGATCTAACGGCGGCAAATAGGATTGCCGTTGGACTCTTCTGGATGATCGGCGTGGCACTTGATCATGTGCTAATCGGCACAGCATCAAAGATCGCAAAGCTCCATGCTAGAGTAAAGTTTGAGGCACACATCCCTAGTCTCCCAAGTAAGGTCAGCTTACGGGCTGCTGCCTTATGGGGAACTGCTGGGCTCGTATTCCTCTGTGTAGCGGCTTCTCTTCTGGAAGGGTATGGCCTCTATCAGATGTCTCTGGAACTTGCCTTTATGGACAACAGCCAAGCTCCTCCCTTTTGGATCTTCCTCGTCATTGGCAGCGTGATCAATGGGGCGATCTTGCTCTTTGCAAGCTACGTCTCTTTCACGGCTAGCTGTCGCGAACTGGCAGAAAAGTGGCCTTGGAAGCAGGAGGTAAATCTTCGTCCTGCCCTGGGCGACGAGGAGATTGAAGCCCGCAAAGCCCTCATGAAAGCAGCCTGCGAGCTGATTGACTTGAACACCAAGGTTTCCCAGTTAGAAGCAAAGCTTCGCGCCGATCAGATGGCACTTGCCGAAAAGCCACAAGTCTCCGCCCTGGCGCTCCAGCGCATTGCCAAAGCAGAGGCAGAAGTTGACCGCGAAGCGATTCGGTTGCGAAAGCTCCTGGAGTACGTCAGTCGGCGTATGGGTGTCTTGCCACCATTCGTGGACATGGGCGAGCTTCCTAGCAAGATGATCCTCCTACCTTTCCAGAAGACCTGGCTTTACCTACGGGGGCAACAGCAAGACCGCTGGCCAGACGATTAGCCTCCTATCACTTGGTGTTAGGGCTGGGACAGAACTTGAGGCAGCCCTACATCAGGGAACACACATTTTCCCATCTACGAACCCACTTTTGTCGTCGGGACAACTCTCTACACATCACCTTGTGATCTTGGAGACTTTCTATGCTC
The DNA here is from genome assembly GCA_031387365.1 of Armatimonas sp. Lineage (GTDB taxonomy): Bacteria > Armatimonadota > Armatimonadia > Armatimonadales > Armatimonadaceae > Armatimonas. Next base: position 2,470 of record JANNDD010000449.1, read on the forward strand.
TGTCAATTTATTGAGTACATGCTACGGCTGGCCTACAACGCTATCACTGGAGCGTTTAGCAAGGCTCGCGTTCGCAAACAAATAAATAACGAAAATCCGCAGCCATCCGAGACTGGCCCCTCTGTCGTCATTGGTGAAACCATTGTTTCCCGATTGAGCAAAGCACGCACTCCAAAGCCTGTCAGGATCTTCCTCGAAACACTCTACCGCGGACTCTTCATCACCGGAACAACTGGCTCGGGCAAGACAACGCTACTCACGAAGTTGCTTTTGTGGTGTATGCAGGAAGGTGTAGGGATCGTCAATATCGATTTCCGAGGTGAGGGGACTGACAAAATCCTCAAGGAACTTGCGGCTCGGTTTACAGTCGAGGAGCTCCGAGAGCGTCTCATTATTTTCGATCTTCGAAAGAAGAGTGCCTATGGTGCCCCAAATGAGCCTTTTGTTGGGTTCAACGTTTACCAAGCTCTCAGTGATGATCCTTATGTTACAGTCGCAATCTTTATCGAAATTCTTCGCCAAATTTGGGGCGATGCTGCCTTAGGTATACGACTCAGAGACCAGCTTCGACACGCGTCACTCGCCCTGACTATGAGCCCCTCAGGGCCCTATTCCATCATTGAACTTGAGGCATTTTTCCTAGATGCAGAATTTCGGGCACGAGTCCTCAAGGGGATTACAGATCCCGTAGTAGTTCAGTACTGGAAACGGTTTGAGAATGGCAAAGACCGTGAGGGCGAGGCAGATGCGGTCCTAAATAAGATAAGCACGTTAATTTCGAGCCATCGTCGCCTACGAGCGACTCTTGGAAAGACGAAGAAACCATTTTCATTTGATAAATTTCTTAGGACCACTAAGGCTCCGATTATCCTAGTCTGCGCCGACGCCGGATCAGCAGGTAAGCAGGTCGCAGGGATTATCTGTTCCTTATTTTTAACGGCGATAAGCCGCGCTGCTATGCCATCTGACGTGGAGGCAGGAACGGCGCTCCCAAGTCCTCTCTTAATAGCTTGCGATGAATTCGTGAACTACTCCGCAGCCTGCCACGAACAACTAGATGAGCTGATCCGCGAGGGCCGTAAGTTCCACATCGTCAACGTCCTACTGACGCAATCCC
>JANNDD010000470.1:0-1817 GCA_031387365.1 Armatimonas sp.
ATGGGGCCAATATCCAGGCGGGTATCTCCGCCGACCAGCTCGCGGCGCTCAAGCGGGGGCATCAGACACTCTTTCCCAGCCTAGAGCTTGGCTGTGAGCGCGGCTCGATGGCGGGTAACTGCGACAGCGGCTACTCCTGTGACTGCTCCCACACGATCTCCTGGCGCTCCGACACCACGCCCGTTGCCAAAGAGGACAGCCCGCGCCTCGTTTTCGAGCGGCTCTTCAAAATCGATAACCTCAGTGAGTCCGCCGCGGCACGGGCAAAGCGTCAGCGCTACAACCAGAGTGTCCTAGACTTTATCAAAGACGATGCCACTAGCCTTCAGAAAAAGCTCGGGGCGCACGATAAGCAAAAGCTCGATGAGTACTTCACGGGCATTCGTGAGATCGAGCGGCGGATCGCGTTTCTGGAGAAAGCTAGCAAGGCCACGGGCGCAACCGCGGAAAACTTCCAGCAGCGCTTCCCCGCCAATAACAAAGGGGCGCTCGACTACCCGGAGCAGATTCAGCTCCTAGGCGACATGATGGTGCTGGCCTTTCAAGCCGACATCACGCGCATCTCGACATTCATGCTCGCCGACGAAGGCTCAGGACGGGCGTACCGCAATATCGGGATCAACGAGGGACACCACGATCTCTCGCACCATGGCCGCGATGCCGCCAAGCTGGAGAAGCTACGCAAGATCAACCACTACCATATCGAGCAGCTTGCCTATATCCTCAACAAGATGCAGAGCATTAAAGAGGGCGACAAGACACTTCTGGACAACACGATGCTGGTCTACGGCGGCGGCATCAGCGACGGCGACCGGCACAACCACAACGACCTGCCACTTCTTCTCTGCGGGGGTGGTGGCGGTACGATCAAGAGCGGTCGGCACGTGCGCTACGCCGATAAGACGCCCATGAGCAACCTTCTCATCACGATGCTGGATCGCTTCGGTATCCCCGGCGAAACCCTCGGGGACTCAACCGGCAAGCTCTCCCAGCTCTTCTAGCCGTAAGAGACTGTGTAGAAACGAACCTCTCCTCCCCAACCCTCCTCTCCCGGGCGTTCGTGCCTCACTGGGAAAGGAGGGAGCCCGAGGCAGGGTGATGCTTAAGCAGCGATATCGTAGCTTCCATGCTGCTGGCAATTATGGTGAGGTGTTTGAAGTTCCATCTCAGGCTACAAGAGCTTCGTTTCGCTCTGCTCCCTGCCCAAAAGTCGCTTCTGTCAGATGGAGCACAAGACGCAGATGATACTCATCAGCGATGGCTCCTTCGACACGCGCCAGTTCCTCCATCGCAGGAAAGAGCGATTTCAGCTCCTGGGAAGGCATGATGGGAACGTGCCAGTAGTCATTTTCCTCATAAATATAGCGTGCATCGGGAACCAAGAACGAGATCCCGTCCACTTTCATTGCTCTCAAAGAGCGCCCCACCAGCTCCGCTAGCTCCGCTTTATGCATTTTCTCTCTCCTGTACCCCCAGCAGTTCCAAGACCATAACCGCATGTTGCACCACTCGTACCGCATCCACCATTTCTATGCTCTGTCCCGGTCGGTAGTCAGCAGTCTCACGAGCACGGCGCAAGATGCTTAGTAGAAAGCGCAACCTAGCCCGATCTGCAATAGGAAAATCACCGTTATTATGGATCAAGTCAGGAAGCTGATCATGCGATGGATTGCGCCAGCCATGCGCGAACAGATCCTCGTCTTTGTGTGCCAGGCAAGCGCTTGTCCCTGCTTGATACGCTGCATAGTAGGCGCGATTGATACAACCACGAGCATCACCACGCTCCAGCAAGACTTTTGCAGAGTCCAGTGCAACAC
>JANNDD010000867.1:0-9081 GCA_031387365.1 Armatimonas sp.
GAGAGCCACATCGCGCTTTTCGGGGTGCACGGTCGAGGTTACTTCAATGATCACCATACCGCCCATTTTACCTGGGATTTTCGCGTTTGGGGACGGGCGAGAAACGGGCATCGGGTTTGGATGGCGTTTCGCGTTCGGGGGATAGAGACGGGCGCATAAATGGGCCCGCTGCTGCGACAAGACCCATAAATGGGCCTGGGGAGTTTGGGATGCGGGGCTCCTTTCGTGGCTAGTGGAGAAACTATCCCTGGTCACAATGTAACTTTCAGGAGATGCATTCAAGTATCAGAACGCACGGTAGTTCTTTCGAGATGACATTGGGATAAACCAGACAAGAAAAGCCGTCTTTGTTCCCAATAGGCATGATCAAGCTGAATTTTCTGATCCCAAAAATTTGGCTCAACCAGTTCAGATTCTTCTATAAATCCAAGGAATAAATTGGACATATCCTGGTACATTGCAAAGTAAAATTCAATATCTCTATCCCAATCTGTGTCTTCGAATTTTGCCTTTAGAAAATCACATACCCAATTCGACATCGATTCAATATCATCATGAAGGACACTCAAATCATACGGATCACAAAATCCGTTTAAGACAAACACCTGATTGAAAAATTCACGAAATAGGAATCTCACTTCCTCTTCTGTAATCAGAGTTACATTTTTCACTTCAAATATCTCTCCTTTCCCTGCTCGGAAGGAAGGAATCGAGGGATGGGGTCAAGGTTATGCATTGACATGGCCTTACTTCTTCCATAATTCGTCTATGCGCCACGGGTCCCCTTTATCCGCCCCAGAGCGCACTTGAAAAACACGCAAGGTAAAGCTCAGCACCCAGCCAATCAAAATGAGGGCGATGCTCACCCTACTCCCATAGATAAGCCTCATTGCCCCCCAGACGAGGAGTAGGTGCAGGATTCCTTCACAAACCCAGCGCCAGAGTGTCCGTTTCAATCTTCTGGCCTCCGGTGGTTTTTCCAGTTTCCTGCCCGATCTTCACCCGCCACCAGAATGCCTTTGTCGTCCCAGCCGAGGTGGGCCTTGACCTCGGCGGCGCAGTAGCGGAGGGTGAGGCCGCAGCGGCGGCGGGCGGAGTTGTTGGGTTCGGAGCCGTGGAGGAGCAGGTCGGAGTGGAGGGAGGCTTCGCCCGCCCGCAAGCTATTGTCTACGGGGGCGTCGCCGAATTGCTCTGCGTTTTCGATTTTCAGGTTGAGGACGTTATCCTCGGCGGCAGTGGTAGGCAGGTGCATCACGGGGCCACGGAGGTGCGAGCCGGGGATGAAGCGCATGTTGTCGTTCTCGGGGTCGGCGTCATCAATGGCCAGCCAGACGGTGACGGTTTTACTCGGGGTCAGCGGCCAGAAGACGGCGTCTTGGTGCCAGTCCACTTTCTTGCCATCATGGGGCATTTTGCAGAAAAAGTGCGCGCCCCAGCCGATCACATCGGGGCCGAGAATGTCAGAGACGGCGGCGGCGAGCTTGGGGTGCTTCAGAAGATCATAAACGAAGTCGTACTTACGGTGCGCAGTGGCAATTGAGTAGCTGCTCCCGCCCGAGGCGAGAGTTTGTGCCAGAATCTCATCGAAGCGGGCACGCAGCGCGGCAATTTCGGAGTCCTCAAAGATCGGGACGGGCCGAATGTAGCCGTGCGTGTTGTAGTGCGCGAGCTGGTCGAGTGTAAGAAACTGAGGGTGTTGCGTGAGCACCGGGTGAAAGCGTAGATCGCGCTCAATGTGGGTGAGGTCGTCGGGATCGGGGACATACCCCCGTGCAGGCGGCTTTGCGGATTCCATAGTGCCATTGTACAGCGTCGCCATCCCCATTAGAATTAGCAGGTTGGTAACCAAAGCGGAACATCCGATGATAAAATAGCGTAGGTTAATTACAGAACGGAAGGTAGAGCACAAAGATGCAACGACGGCGTGGTTCTTTTCTTTTTGGCGCAGGGGTTGTCCTGGCCACCGGGGTCGCCTTTGCGGGAGGAGCACGCTTGCGACAGGGAGGCCCCGTCGCCCGCGCACAGACACTCCCCGCAGCCGTCGGACGATCTCAGGTTGCGGAGAACGGTCACGCCGTCACTCCCAGAACTGCCGAGGCTCAGGACTTCGGCGGGACGTTCGAGACGGTCTATGCCCTCGTGAAAGACCAGTACTACGACACCCTCCCCAGTGATACCAAGATGGCGCAGAGCAGTGTCAAGCTGATGGTCGCTTCGCTCGAAGACCCTCGTTCCTACTACCTTGAGCCCGCGCAGCGCAAGCTCCTGGAAGACGAAGCCAAGGGCAGCTTTCATGGTATCGGTGCCACCCTCTCGATACAGTCAACCAAGACCAACGGCTACACCGACTACAAGATTGTGGTGGTGGCTCCCCTGCCAGGCTCCCCTGCGGAAAAAGCCGGGTTAAAACCGGGCGACACAGTCACTCATATTGATGGAAAGTGGGTACTGGGCTACGACCCACTTCTCCCCTTCTCCAAAGTCGCAATTCAGTTCCAGAACCGCGAAGTAGATGAGAAAGCCTACGAAAAAGCGCGTCTTACTGCCCGCGACCGAATCACCGGAGGCATTCGTCTCCACGCAGCCGAGATGCTCCTCCGGGGCGACACACTTCTGGCCAAGAGCATTGCCAGTAAAGAGAAGTACGCCCTGACAATCCTGCGAAAGGGACAGGCAACCCCGATCAAAGTGGAGCTAGCTCCCGCCGTGACGGCAGCATCTGCGGTGACAAGCAAGGCCATTGACGGAAAAGCAACCTACATTAGAATCCCCTATTTGAACCAGGGCTGTGACGAAGAAGTCGCCAAGATTCTGGAGAGCCTGCCTGCCGACAGTTCCGGTATCGTGCTAGATCTACGAGGGACGCCGGGGGGCTCGTTTGAGGCGATGCAGCGGATCGCGGGGCTTCTTGTGGGGCGCGGCATCGTGGCGCAGGAAGTCGGTCAAGGGGGTAAGAAGAGCAATCTCCTCGCCAATGAGGCCGCAAAAATCAAAGTTCCCCTAACGGTGCTTGTCAACAATGGTACAGCCTCCACGGCGGAGGCACTGGCCGCGTGCCTAAGCGAGCGCATGGGTGCGCCCCTGGTTGGAGAGAAGACTTTTGGAGATGCTCTCGTGCAGGGAATGTATCTCCTGCAAGACGGCTCCGCCTTCACCCTCATCACTGGCAAGCTCCTCAGCGGCAAGGGAGTGGCTTGGGCTGGGGTTGGGCTCACACCTCAAGTGGCCCTTGCAGCAGAAACTCTGGAGACTGAGGTTCTCGCCCGAGCGGTGGCCACTCTCAAGAATCGTCCCCAGATCATCGCAGGTACCCCAACGACAAGGGGAAAGGGTTAGACCATGGTACGCAGTGTCATCAAAGGTATTGCAGCGACAAGTCTGGTAGGAGCAGCTTTCTTCAGTGGCTTCAATTTCCAGATCCTCCAGGGACACAAGGAGGATCTGCTTCGCATCACGCCCACCCTCCTGGCAGCCCGTCTGAGCGAGGCAACCCGGCCCGCAGCGGCAAAGGCAGGCTCTAGCGATCTTTCGCCCGTTGATACCTACCACAGTGTTCTAGAGAAGATCCTCAGCGAGTACGGTGCGCCGCCCAGTGATCCCAAGGCGCTCGCCACCTGGCGCAACAAGATTCGCTACGCCGGAATTGATGGGATGCTCCTGGCCATCGGGGATCGCTACACCGAGTACTGGAACCCTGTGGAGTTCAAGCGCAACATGGAGGACACCCAGGGCCGCTTCTTCGGTATTGGTGCGAAACTGGATGTCACTAAAGATAAAAAATACCCGATGATTATCGAGCCCATCGAGAACTCCCCCGCGTGGCGTGCGAAGCTCAAGCCCGGGGATGTCATTTTTGAAGTGGACGGTAAGTCGGCGCTCCTCTCGGATCAGCAGCACCTCGATGACGTCATCAAGCGCATCAAGGGAGAAGAAGGCACTAAAGTCAAGCTCACCCTGCGCCGTGGCACCGAAAAAAAGGACTATGTCTTCACCCGAGAGCAGGTCAACTCCCCGGTGATTGACTCCTGGATGCAGGACGATACCGCCAAAATCGGCTATATCCGCCTCGATCTGTTCAGCGAGGAAGCGGATGTACAGTTTGGGATCGCCTTTGAGCGCCTTCAGAAACAAGGAATGAAGTCTCTGATTTTCGATATGCGCAACAACCCAGGAGGAATGCTCCATGTTGCACAGGATCTTGGCTCCCGATTCTTGTCCAGCGGCCCCGTGACGTGGCTCAAGGAGAAAAACGGGCAGATGCGCTCACTCGATGTAGATGTGGAACGTCGGCGAAGTGTTCTAGCCACAGGAAAAATCCCCACGGTGGTGCTCATCAATGGCGGCTCCGCGAGTGCGTCCGAGATCGTCTCCGGCGCAATCCAGGACGGAGGCGCGGGCTTCTTGATCGGAACGCGCAGCTTTGGCAAGGGGCTTGTGCAGACCATTATCCCGCTTCAAGACCGGGAAGGCGCAGTCAAGATCACAACCCAGCGCTACTACACCCGTAGCAAGCGCGACATCAATACCTTCCGTGATGAGTCGGGCACGGTCACTAAGCTTGGTGGTGTCAAGCCTGACCTGGTGCTGACCGAGACAGAAAAAGATATCGAGATCCAGTGGGCCGCCCTGCGCGACAAGCCTTTTGATCGCCGCTACGCCGCAAAGTTCAGCCCGCAGATCGCCAAGGGAGTCGAGCTTCTCAAGGCACGAATGGCGGGAAAGCCCTGGCCTAAATCTGAAAAAGATATCCTGGACAAGCCCGAGAAATCCGAGACGGCGAGCGCGAAATCAAAGAATCCTGTTGGCCCCTACGCTAAACCTTCCGCACTTCCCCTGACAACGGAGATTGACAGCACGGATAAGTAGCGGAGGCAAGCAACAAAAAAAGCCGGGGCAGCGAACTGCCCCGGCTTTTCATTTTTATTTATGCACTTTCAAGTGCGATATTTACCCCATCAACACTCATTGTGTAACCAAGCTTCTCAAAGAGACGCACGGGCACAAACATCGTGTCTACATCAATAAATGGAGCGGCCTGAAGCTCCACAGGGGTCCCACTAATGTCCACGATGGGGTTGTCGGCCTGAACCTGGAGAACATAGTCCCCCATCTGAATCTTGGCAACCTTGGCCACATGGTCGAACTCAGCATAGCCGCCCAGCGCCTGCGCGACATTGGCCAGCGGCACGAAGGTCGTCCCCTCACCCAGAACGGGCTCGGTGATTCCCTCGATATCAATTCCCTCAATTTTGTACGGCATGATTTTCGTTCCTACTTACCGACGATAATCGCGTTCTTGACAGTTCCACCAGCGGCTTTGATTAGCTCCTCAGCCTTGGCCTTCAGTGCTTGATCGGCAACTTTACCCGTCATGACGAGCTCATCTTTGGCATTCTTCTGAATCTTGACACCAGCAAGCCCAGCATCGGCCTTGAGTGCTTCCATCAGCTTTGCGGGATCGGTCACCGCTGCATCCGCCATTTTTCCGCCCGCATCCGCCATCTTACCTGCGCCGTCCGCCGCCCTCTTACCAGCATCTATAGCGGCACCCGTACCAGCATCGGCTGCCTCTTGAGCCTTCGGGCATCCCATCAGAACAACCGAGAACACAGACAGTGTCACCGCAAACAGAGCAAATTTTCTATACATAGTGTATTCCTCCTACCTTTTACAGCCTAGCGTTTTTTTGTTTTCCTGTCAAGTGCTGTGCCCTAATGATACACAGTCCTCGCCAGCTAACGGCTCTTGCTACCAGCACTAATTTTTTGCGATAATGCCCTATGCTTCTACTTTCTCCCGACTGGCTCCTCCAGCCACCCGCCGCGCACGCCGAAGTTCTTCCCACTCCAGATGGCAAGACACTCACACTTCAAAACGGTTTGATTCGGCGTACTTTCCGTCTCGCTCCCGATGCCGCAACGGTCGGGCTGGAGCATCTGGTAACCGGTGAAGCGTTTCTGCGCGCCGTTGGCCCCGAAGCACTCGTGACTATTGATGGCGAAGAGCGAGCAGTGGGCGGGCTAACGGGGCAGCCAAATCAGGCATTTCTCAAACCCGAGTGGCTACCCAAGCTCACCGCAAGTCCAAGTGCCCTGCACTTCACGGGGTATTCCATCGGCAAGCCTGCGCCACGTTTCGCGGCGGCTCCTCCCCCGGCGGGTGTCTCGCTGAACTTGAAATTCGCCGCCGCTGATATTGCCGTCACCGTGCACTACGAGCTCTATAATGGCTTGCCAGTCTTCGCCAAGTGGTTGACGATCACAAACCAGGGGAGTCGCTCGGTTCGCCTGACAAAATTTATGAGCGAGCGGCTTGCCCTCGTGGAGCCTGAGTCTATCGTCGATAAAACGGAGCGCTGGGAGCAGCCCAATCTCAGTGTTATCACTGACTACAGCTTTGGAGGGATGAGCCAGAGCAACTCCAATAAAACGGTGCATTTCGTGACCGATCCCGCCTACCAAACACAAGTCAACTACGAGCGCCAGACCCCCTGTCTGCTGGAGGTGCGCCCCCCCTACGGCCCGGATATCGAGCTTGCCCCCGGCCAGAGCATGGATAGCTTCCGGACATTTGTCCTCCTCCACGACTCCACGGAGCGCGAGCGCAAGGGACTGGCATTGCGCAGGATGTACCGGGCGCTGGCTCCGTGGGTGCTGGACAACCCGCTGCTCCTCCATGTCACTACTACCAATCCGGCGACCGTGAAAACAGCGATTGACCAGTGCGCGGAGGTCGGCTTCGAGATGGTGATCCTAAGCTTTGGAAGCGGTCTGAACATGGAGGACACTTCCCCCGAGAACCTCGCCAAGTTCAAAGGGCTCGCCGACTACGCGCATAGCAAGAAGATCCGACTCGGAGGCTACTCGCTACTCGCATCGCGGCGCATCTCCGACGAAGACGATGTCAAAAATCCTAATGGTGCGATCTTTGGCAATAGCCCGTGCCTTGGCAGCAAGTGGGGAATCGCATATTTTGAGAAAGTTAAAAAGTTTCTCACCGAGACCGGCTTTGATATCCTAGAACACGACGGCAGCTATCCGGGCGATATTTGTTCGTCCACCACGCATCCTGGCCATAAAGGTCTTGCGGACTCCCAGTGGACACAGTTTATGCAGATCCGCGATTTCTACCACTGGTGCAACGCGAAGAATATCTTCCTGAATGTCCCGGACTTCTACTTTCTCAACGGCTCAAATAAGACAGCGATGGGCTACCGTGAGAGCAACTGGAGCCTGCCCCGCGCCGAGCAAGTGATCCACGCGCGGCAGAATCTCTTCGATGGTACCTGGGAGAAAACCCCGAGTATGGGCTGGATGTTTGTGCCACTTGTTCAGTACCAGGGCGGCGGCGATGCGGCGACTATCGAGCCACTCAAAGCACACTTGCCCGACTACGAGCGCCACTTGCAAAATAATCTAGGCTTCGGCGCACAGGCCTGCTACCGAGGTCCACGCCTCTACGACGCGCCAGAAACCAAAGCGCTTGTCGTCAAGTGGGTAAGCTGGTTCAAGGCCCACCGCGAAATTTTAGAGAGCGATGTGCTCCACCTACGGCGCGCGGATGGCCGTGACTGGGACGGTGTGCTCCACGTAAATCCCACGCTCAAAGAGAAGGCAATGGCCATCCTTTTCAATCCCACGGATCAGCCCCTCACTCGCACGCTGCGCCTCCCGCTGTACTACACGGGCCTGAGCAAATCCGCAAAGGTAAAGATTGGTAGCGACAAAGCCAAGACAGTCGTGCTAGAGCGCGACTACTCCGTGCAGCTCACAATCACCCTACCCGCCGGGGGCATGCAGTGGGTGACCATGGAGTAGTTGCTAAGCCGCTCTTCCTAGTGCCTTTCGGTGCTGCTGGTACTCACGGTTCAGGGTGAAGACATGATTTCTCACCCATCCCGAGGCCCAGTCTGCAGTCCCCCCCATGAGAGGAAGCTCCGCACACTCTCGTGCCTCACGTAGGTTCGTGATCCCTGCGTTACGAAGTGTCTTGATATGTGCCTCACGGATCCCACTCACTTCGAGAAGCCGATCAATTGAGCACTGGGTAAGCTGCTCCTCTACCCACTGCGTTTGGGTCAGAACTGCAGCACGCTCCCTCGCTGGGTTGTGTGTGAGCAACTGTTTACTTGAATGAGAGTTAACCGGAGAAATGGGCTCCGGTTTTCGAAAGAGAGATTTGAGCCATTCCATACTTCTAATATCAGTTCAACCACTTTTTAACCTCAGAGTAAAAATATATTTTTTCTCTTTAAAATCCCGTATTCATGGGTCTTGTCGCAACAGCGGGCCCATTTATCCGCCCGATTTCCACCCGGTGAAATCGCCCAAACGCCCGGTATAATGGCCGCATGTCCACCCCGTTTGTTCACCTCCACAACCATTCCGAGTTTTCACTTCTTGACGGCGCATCCAAGATAAAAGATATGGTCAAGTACGCCGTGGAGATGGAGATGCCCGCTCTGGCTCTCACCGACCACGGCGTGATGTACGGGTCGTTTGAGTTCTACACGGCGGCGCGTGCGGCGGGGATTAAGCCGCTGATTGGTAGCGAGCTCTACGTGGCGACACGGGGGCGCAAAGACCGTGACCCGAAGCGCGATGGGAATCATCACTTGGTGGCGATCGCCAAGAACGAGACGGGCTATAAAAACCTCATGAAACTGGTGACGCTGGCGTCGCTGGAGGGTTTTTACTACAAGCCACGTGTGGACAAAGAGCTGCTTGCCGAGTACTCCGAGGGGCTGATTATCTGCTCGGCCTGCATGGGCGGCGAGCTGGCACAAGCCATCATGAAGCAGAGCTACGAGGACGCCAAAAATGTCGCTGCGTGGTACCGCGAGGTATTCAAAGACGATTTTTACTTAGAAGTGCAAGGCCATCACGCCAATGGACAGTGGGATGTGAACGCCGATGTGAAGCGCATTAGCCGCGAGATGGGCATCAAGATGGTGGCGACCAACGACAGTCACTATCTCAAGGCCGAGGACGCCGACCCGCACGATGTGCTGATCTGTATTCAGACCGGCACCACGGTCAACGATCCCAAGCGCATGCGCTACGAGCCACGTGAGTTTTACCT
>JANNDD010000483.1:0-1619 GCA_031387365.1 Armatimonas sp.
CATCGTTGCGATCTCGCCAGAGAAATGTCAGGCCACGTGCCTCAGCAACGCCCCGGTCGCGCTTGGTGTCGTCGCCGATAAACCAGACATCCGGGCCGGGCGCGATCCCAAACCGAGCCAGGGCTTCGTCCACGCCGCGCGGGTCGGGCTTGACGGCCCCCATTTCCTCCGCCGTGAAGAGATAGGTGACGAAGTTCTCGATCTTCAGCGTCTGGAGCTTGCGGAGCTGTTGCTCGGTGGTGAAGTCCGTGATCCAGGCTGTCGGGATGCCAGAGTGTTGCCAGCGAAGAAGACACTCTCGCACGCCGGGATCGAGCTGCATCACCGCGTGGTAGCCGTCCCAGTAGGCTTTGTGCAGTGCCAGTGTTTCGGGTAGTGCAGTATAGCCGAGGCGATTCTCTAGCAGGCGCTTAAAGTAGAGCAAGCGGCAGTGCGCCGCGCCCGTGTCTGCGATGGCGTGCTTTGCCTGCTCACGCGCCTGCGTGTAGGCGGCGTGAAACGTGGCTTCGTCCAAGAAATCGCTAGTAGCAAACGCGGCTTTAAGTCCCGCTTCGTGGCAGGGTGCGTAGGCATAGACCGTGTTATCTATATCCAGTAGAATCGCAGCGGGCTGAGCAGGCATAGACTCAGATAGTACCCAATTTTAATACGGCGGAAAAAGCCGCCGAAAGCCGTGAAACAAAACAATCGGTAGGAGCAGGGCGTGTGTCGGGAGCCAGAAGTTGGCATCGGGGCGCTGGGGAATCCCTGTCTGCGCGACTTCGGCGAGCTGGGTGGCGAGTTTTGTAAGGCGTTTCTCGTGCCACCAGGGCTCGATAATGCCTGAGAGCCAGTCTTGGGGCACCGCCTCGGCCCCAAGCCTAGCGCCGAGAATCCCACCCACAATCGCCGCCACGGTGTCCGTATCACCGCCCAGCGCGACGGTTTTGATCACGGCTGTTCGGAGGTCATTGGGGTAGAGTGCAATGATTTCGAGCGTAGCCTTCACGGTGTGCACAATGTAGCCGGAAACGGGGCCTTCCCTAAACTCCCCTCCTCCCGTTATCGGGAGGAGGGGCCGGGGGAGGAGGGTTGCTTTTGCCACTGCCAGCGCCCCTTCCTCAGCTTGTGGGTCGGTGTGGGTGATTCGGGTGGAGACGCGGATAAGTTCGCAGAGCCGGTCGTCGTCGGTGGCGTCGGTGGCGCAGAACAGCCCGATGATCGGGGCGCGCATCGCGGGGCCGTTGCCTGCGGAGAACACGCCTGAGTGCTCTGGGGAGACACCGATGAGGAGCTTAAGGCAGGCTTGTGCAGTGGCTTTTCCAATTCCCGGCGGCAGACTGAGAAACCACCACCGTAGGCGCACCGCCAGCTCCTGTCCAAATTTTGTCGGATCGCCACCCGACGCAACCAGCGCTTGTGCTGTCATGATCGCATGCGCCGTGTCGTCGCTGACAAAGCCACGCCCCAAAAAAAGTCGGTGGTTTGTCAGCTCGCCAAAGAGCCGTTTGCGACGCTCAGGACTCAGTCCCTCGGCGGGGAGCCCGATGGCATCGCCCACTGCCATGCCGAGAAGACAACCCCTAAACTTGTTTTTATCCATACAACACCAACGAAAAATACGGGGCTTCGGTTACGCT